>JALYHG010000114.1 GCA_030776725.1 Actinomycetota bacterium | reverse complement strand
CAGCGGCTGTCCGACATCGACGCCCCGACCGAGCTGATCCAGGCGCGCTTCGACGCGCTCGTCGACGTCCTCGACGAGCTGGGGATCGCGCGCCCAGCGGGCGTCCTGTACGACCTGGGCATCTCGTCGATGCAGGTCGACCGCCCCGGCCGCGGGTTCAGCTATCGCCACGAGGGTCCGCTCGACATGCGTATGGATCCAACCGGCGGGCGGAGCGCCGCCGACATCGTCAACGAGGCCGACGAGCGCGAGCTGCGCCGGGTCATCTCGCGGTACGGCGAGGAACGCTTCGCCGGGCGGATCGCTGCCGCGATCGTCGCCAACCGGCCGGTGTCGACCACCCGCGAGCTGGCCGAGGTCGTCCGCGAGGCGATCCCCGCAGCTGCGCGTCGCACCGGTCCCCACCCGGCGACGCGGACGTTCCAGGCTCTGCGCATCGCGGTCAACGCCGAACTGGAGGCGTTGGAGGCGTCGCTCCCGCAGGCCCTCCCGCGTCTGAGGGCCGGTGGCGTGTGCGTCGTCCTCGCGTACCACTCGCTGGAGGACCGCATCGTCAAGCGGACGTTCGCTGACGCCGCCCGCGGCTGCATCTGCCCGCCGCGCCTACCGGTCTGCGGCTGCGGCCGCCAGCCGCTGGTGCAGGTCCTGACCCGACGTCCTGAGCGGCCACGAGACGCCGAAGTCGCCGCCAACCCACGCGCCCGCGCCGCGCGACTACGCGCCGTGCGCCGTCTCGAGGTCCCGGCATGAGTGCAGTCCCCCAGTCCCGTCGTGGTCCCGACCGCGCCCGTGCGCCGCGTCTCCGGGTGGTGACCGCACCGCGCCGGCGGCGGAGGTTGCTGTTCGCGCTGCTACTGGTGGCGATCAGCGGCGCTGCCGTGTTCTCCACGGTGACCCTCAACGCGCTCGCCGCCGCGGACGCGGTGCACGCCGCGCGCCTGGAGGCTGACGTCGCAGAGGCCGAGCGCCGCTACGCCGAGCTGGTCGCCGAGGTGGCGGCGTTGGAGGATCCCGCGCGCATCGAGCAGGTCGCGTTGGAAGAGCTCGGCATGGTCCCCGCCGACGGGGCGCGGTTCCTGGTCGTGGATCGGCGCCTGCCCCACGACGGGGCGGTCGTCACCGAGGCGGCCACCGGCAGCCAGACCGACCGCATGAAGCCGGTCCTGTCGGTGCAGCGGTAGCCGGACGGTGCTGGTCGGGGGGAGCGCAGGTCGCGGCGCGATACGGGGAGGCCGCCCCGGCCGCCGCCGGCGACGTGACCCGTTCGCCCGTCGTGCCACCGCCGCCCTGGTGGTGTACCTGCTGGCGTTCGTCGCCGTCGGGTACCGGCTGGTGACGGTCCAGGTCGTCCACGCCGCCCACTACGCCGAGCTGGGTGAGCAGCAGCGGCTGCGGACGGTGGAGCTCCCGCCCAGGCGCGGACGCATCTACGACCGTGAAGGCGACGTGCTCGCCACATCGGTCGACGCGGCCACCGTCTACGCCGACCCGCGCGCCTTCCGGGAACGCACCGGCGCCGACGGCTTGATCGTCCCGCCCGCCGGCGACGCCGCCGAGGTCGCCGCGACCGTTGCTCCGCTGCTCGGGACGACGCCCGGCGCGGTGGAGGCCGAGCTCCGCGCCGAGGGACACTTCCGCTACCTCGCTCGACAGGTCGATCACGCGCTCGGCCAGCGCATCGCCGAGCTGCAGCTGCCGGGGATCGGTGTCCTGACCGAGCCGACGCGGGTCTACCCCGCGGGTCCGCTCGCCGGGCAGGTCGTGGGGTTCACCGGCATCGACGGGGACGGCCTGTCGGGTCTCGAACTGCAGTACGACCAGCTGTTGGCGGGCGAGCCCGGCCGGCTCGCGCTGGAGCGCGCCCCGGGAGGTCTGACCATCGCATCCGGGACCCGCGAGCTCCGCCCCGCCCGGTCCGGGACCGACCTGGTCCTGACGATCGACCGGGAGATCCAGCACGTCGCTGAACGGGCCGCGGCGGCCGCCGTCGAACGCTTCGACGCGGTCGGAGCCAGCGTCGTGGTCCTCGAGGTGGGCAGCGGGGAGGTCTTGGCGATGGCCAGCGCTCCCGGCTTCGACCCCAACCGGCTGCAGGAATCCGACGACGGGACGCGTCGCAACCGTGCTGTCACGGACATGTTCGAACCGGGGTCGGTGCAGAAGGCCGTGACCGCCGCCGCGGCGGTCGAGGAGGGCATCGTCGGGCCCGACACCGTCCTGTCGGTCCCTGACCGCTTGCCGTGGGGGCGGAAGGTCTTCAGCGACGCCCATCGCCATCCGATCGAGGACCTGACGCTGCGGCAGATCGTGGAACGTTCGTCGAACATCGGCACGATCCTGGTCGCCGACCAGCTCGGCCCCGACCGGCTCAGTCGCTACCTGGACGCGTTCGGGTACGGGCAGCCTCTGGGGATCGGTTTCCCCGGTGAGGTCGGTGGTGGGCTCCTGCCACGCGAACAGTGGTCTGCGACCAGCCTGCCCACCATCGCGATCGGTCAGGGCGTGGCCGTGACCCTGCTGCAGGCCGCACACGTCTACGCCACGCTCGCCGATGACGGTGTGGCGACCCAACCGCGCCTGCTGCGGGGGGTGGTCGGCGACGACGGACGCCTCGACCCCGCCCCGCAGCCTGCCCGTCACCGCGTCATCAGCGCCGACACCGCCCGGCAGGTGCGGGCCATGCTCGAAGACGTCGTCAGCGGCGAACACGGCACAGGTGGGCGGGCGGCCGTCCCCGGCTACGACGTCGCGGGGAAGACCGGGACGGCACGCAAGCCGCTGACCGGGGCGCGGGGGTACAGCGGCGAGTACATCGCCTCGTTCGTCGGTTTCGCCCCCGTGGACGACCCGCGGATGGTCGTCGCCGTCATGGTCGACGAACCCCAGCCGATCTACGGCGGTGTGGTCGCCGCGCCGACCTTCGCGGAGGTGATGCGCTTCGCCCTGGCCCACCGCCGGATCCCACCGACCGACCCAGCTGAAGCCGACGCCCGCGCCGCCCCGCCGCCAGCGCCAGACCCCGCCGGCGCGACCCCGACCCCTGCGGCGACCTTCCGGGGCGTGACGGATCCGCCCGTCGCCATCCCCCCGCCATGACCACCGACGGCTCCCCGGAGCCACCACCCGCCGTGGCTATCCTCGCTTGGCACCACCGACCCTGCGCGTGCCCGAGGCCCGCTCCGTGACGATCACCCTCCCCGAGGTCGCAGACGCCGCCGCGTCAGTACGGAGTGGCCCGGTCGAGCGGCGCGGCGACGCGGTGCTGACCGACGCCACGCACGACAGCCGTCAGGTGCGGCCCGGCTGGCTGTACTGCGCCATCCCGGGAGCGACCGTCGACGGTCACGATTTCTGCATCGACGCGGTCGACGCCGGCGCGCCCGCCCTCCTCGTCGAACGGTTCGTGGAGGTCGACGTGCCTCAGGTGCGGGTCCCGTCGGTCCGGCGCGTGCTCGGGCCCGTCGCGGCGCGCGTCCACGGGCACCCCAGCGATCGTCTCACCGTGGTGGGCGTCACCGGCACCAACGGCAAGACGACCACCACGTACCTGCTCGAATCGGCGTTCGGCGCCGGGGCGGTGGGAACCGGCGTGGTGGGCACGATCGAGACGCGGATCCACGGCCAGCCCCAACCGGGCGTGCGCACCACACCGGAGGCCACCGACGTCCAGCGTCTGCTGGCTACCATGTACGCCCGCGGGGTCGACGCTGTGGCCATGGAGGTGTCGTCTCACGGGCTCGCCCAGCACCGTGTGGACGGGACCCGGTTCGCGGCGGCGGTGTTCACCAACCTCAGCCAGGAGCACCTCGACTTCCACGGGAACCTCGAGGACTACTTCGCGGCGAAGGCGCGGCTGTTCACGCCCCAGCTGGCCGAGGTCGGCATCGTGTGCGTCGACGACCAGTGGGGCCAGCGGCTCGCCGACATCGCCACCATCCCCGTCGTCACCTACGGGCGGTGCCCGGACGCTGACGTGCGCATCGTCGACGTCGACTCCAGCATGGACGGGGTCACCTGCCGGCTCGTGGCCGACCACGCCGGGGCGCTCCCCGGCGGTCCCGCCGTGACGCTCACGACGCGGCTGATCGGCGCCTACAACACCGCCAACGCCGCTGCCGCCTACCTGGCAGCGACCCGCGCCGGTGTCCCGCCCGACGCCGCCGCTGCTGGGATCGCCGACTGCCCCGGGATCCCGGGGCGGCTGGAACCGGTCGACCGCGGCCAGCCGTTCGCGGTGTTGGTGGACTACGCGCACACCCCCGATGCCCTGTCACGGGCGGTCGCCGAGGTCGACAAGCTGATCCAGCCCGGACGCCGCGTCCACGTCGTCGTCGGGTGCGGTGGCGACCGGGACGTCGGCAAACGCCCCGTCATGGGCCGCGTCGCCGCGGAAGGCGGCCGAGCCGTGCTGACCTCCGACAACCCCCGCTCCGAGGACCCCGTCGCGATCCTGGCTCAGGTCGAGGCTGGCGCCCGGCGGGTCCACGGCGCCGACGTGGTGGTCGAGCCCGACCGCCGCGCCGCGATCGCAGCCGCGATCGCCGGGAGCGAGCCCGGCGATGTCGTGCTGATCGCCGGGAAGGGCCACGAGACCTACCAGGAGTTCGCCGACCGCACCGTCCCGTTCGACGACCGCGAGGTCGCCGCTGAGGTCCTCGCCGCCCGCGGATGGCGACGCCAGACGGGAGGCCGAACGTGATCGCTCTGCGCCTGGCCGACGTCGCCACCGCAACCGGTGGGCGGATCGCGGACCCCTCGACCGCCGACCGGACGGTGCACGAGGTCACCACCGACTCGCGCGACGTCCCCGAACGCGCGCTGTTCGTGGCGCTCCGCGGCGAACGCCACGACGGTCATGACCACATCGCCGAGGCGCTCGACGCCGGCGCGGTGGCCTACCTCGCCGACCGGCCCACCCCCGCGGCGGCTCCTGCCGTCCTCGTCGACGACACACGGCGGGCGCTACGCGACCTGGCCCGCGCGGTCCGCGAGCGCGTCGATCCCCAGGTCGTCGCGATCACCGGATCGGTCGGCAAGACCACCACCAAGGATCTGACCGCCGCGGCACTGCGCGTGGGCCGGCGGACGGTCGCGGCGCCCGGGTCGTACAACAACGAGATCGGGGTCCCGCTGACCTGCCTCGCGGCACGCGCCGACACCGAGGTGCTGGTGGTCGAGGTCGGCTCGCGGGGCGTCGGCCACATCGCGGCACTGATGGACGTCGTTCAGCCCGACGTCGCCATCGTGACCGCGGTCAACGCCGCGCACCTGGAGATGTTCGGTGACGTCGACACCGTCGCCCGCGCCAAGGCGGAACTGGTCGAGGCGCTGAGTCCCGCCGGCACCGCGATCCTCAACGCCGACGACCCGCGTGTCCGCGCCATGGCCGACCGCACCGACGCGCAGGTCCTGACCTACGGACGCTCCGACGCCGACGTGGTCGCCGACGACGTCGACCTCGACCGCCTGGCCCGCCCCCGGTTCGTGGCACGCACCCCCTGGGGCGAGGCGTCTGTCAGCCTTCCGCTCGCAGGTGAGCACCACGTGAGCAACTCCCTGGCGGCGTTGGCCGCCGCGGGGGTCGCCGGGGTCGACGTCGAAGCTGCCGCGGAGGCGCTGCGCGCCGCGCCGGTGTCGTCCTGGCGGAGCCAGGTCAGCGAGGCCGCCGGCGTGGTGGTCCTCAACGACGCCTACAACGCCAACCCGACGTCGATGCGCGCCGCGGTGGCGGCGCTGCTGCGGATCCAGGGCACCGTCGCCGGCCACAGCTGGGCGGTCCTGGGCCTGATGGCCGAGATGGGCGAGACCTCCCGCGACGACCATCGGGTCCTCGGCCGTGAGTGCGCCGCCGCGGGGCTCGACCGCCTGGTCGTGGTCGGCAGCGGCGACGCCGCAGCGATCGCGGTCGGCGCCCGCGAGGCCGGTTTCGCTGCGGACCACCTGTGGCACGTCGACGACGCGGACGGCGCCGTCGAGGTGGTCCGACCACGGATCCGTGCCGGCGACGTCGTCCTGGTCAAGGCCAGCCGCGTCGCCGGCCTCGAGACCGTCGCCGATGCGTTGCTGGACCGGTCCGAGACCGCTCCTTGAGGGCCGTCCTGTTCGCGGCGGCGCTGTCGTTCGTCGCGTCGATCGTGATCACCCCCGCGGTGATCCGGTACTTCCGCGGTCAAGGTTTCGGTCAGCTGATCCGGGAGGACGCCGAGCACCTGCACGCCGCCAAGGCCGGCACGCCGACCATGGGCGGTGCCGCGATCGTGCTGGCGGCGTTGATCGGGTACCTCGCGGCGCGGGTGACCGGGGTGCGCATCACCCCGACCGGCCTGCTGGTCCTCGGCACGTTCGTCGGGATGGGCGCTGTCGGTTTCCTGGACGACTTCATCAAGATCCGGCTGAACCGCAACCTGGGCCTGTCCAAGACCGCGAAGTTCGTGGGGCAGGCACTCGTCGCGATGACGTTCGCCTACCTCGGACCCAACTTCGGCGGCGTCTCGCAGCGGTTGTCGTTCGTCAGCGAGTTCGGCGAGCCCTTGCCGGCCGCGCTGTTCTTCGCCTGGGTGTTCGTGATGATGTCGGGGACGTCGAACGCCGTGAACCTCACCGACGGTCTCGACGGGCTGGCCGCCGGAGCCAGCGTGCAGGTCCTGGCCGCCTACGCGCTGGTGGCCTTCTGGCAGTTCCGCCATCCGCTGGCGTACGACGTCCACCCCAACGACGCCATCGACCTGGCGGTGGTCGCGGCGGCGGGCATGGCGGCATGCGCCGGGTTCCTGTGGTGGAACGCGCCGCCCGCCAAGGTGTTCATGGGCGACACGGGGTCGCTCGCGCTCGGTGGACTCCTCGCCGCGCTGGCGCTCGCGACCAGCACCCAGCTGCTCCTGGTGACGCTCGGGGGGATCTTCGTGATCGAGACCGTCAGCGTCATCGCCCAGGTCATCGCTTACCGCGGGTTCGGGCGTCGGGTGTTGCGCATGGCGCCGCTGCACCACCACTTCGAGATGCAAGGGTGGCAGGAGACCACCGTGATCGTCCGCTTCTGGATCATCGCGGGCATCGGGGTGGCCGTGGGCTTGGGCATCTTCTACGCGGAGTTCCTGGCACGGGGCGGTGCCGGTGGGTGAGCTCGGTGTTGGCTGCGCGCTGGTCGTCGGGCTCGGCCGCTCCGGCGTCCCGGCGGTGCGTGCCCTCCTGGAGGTGGGCGCCGCCGTGGTCGCAACCGACCGTGAACCGCACAACGAGCACGCCGACGCCCTCCGTGCGATCGGGGCGACCGTGATCCTCGGCGTCAGCGGCGAGGACCAGGTCGACGGCGTCGACGTGGTCGTCCCCTCACCGGGCGTCCCCGAGCACGCCCCGGTGCTGCGCCGCGCCGCCGCACTCGACGTGCCGGTGTGGTCGGAACCGGAGCTCGGCTGGCGGCTGTCACCGCGCTCGCTGATCGCCGTGACCGGGACCAACGGCAAGACCACCGTCACGGAGCTGACCACGGCGATGCTGCAGGCCGGCGACCGCGACGCGGTCGCGTGCGGCAACATCGGCCACCCCTTCACCACGGCCGTGCGCGAGGCCGCCCCGAACGCTGTGCTCGTCGCCGAGCTGTCGTCGTTCCAGCTGCGCTTCGCCGAGACGCTCCGTCCCGCGGTGGGGGTCCTGCTCAACCTGGCGCCGGATCACCTCGACTGGCACGGCGACGTCGCCGCCTACGGTGCCGCCAAGGCACGGCTGTGGCGGGCACAGCAGGAGGGCGACTGGGCGGTGGGCAACCTCGACGACGAGCCGTCCGCGGCGCTGGTCCGGGCGCACGCCCCGGCGCGCGTGGCGTGGTTCAGCCGTACCACGGTGCCCGAGGTCGGCGTCGGGGTCGACGGTGGGCGGCTGGTGACGCGGCTGCCCGACCACAGCGGGGCGGTCGTGGACACGGGGGAGCTTCGGTCCGCGGCGCCTCACCACCTGGCCAACGTGGCCGCGGCGGCCTGCGCAGCGTTGCTCGGGGGTGGGTCGCCCGAGTCGGTGGCTGAGGCCTCACGCGCGTACCGCCCGGGGCGCCACCGCCTGGAGATCGTCGCCGACCACGGCGGCGTGCGCTGGATCAACGACTCCAAGGCGACCAACCCGCACGCGGCCGCAGCGGCGCTGAGAGCGGCCGCCACCGACCACGAACGGTCGGTGGTGTGGATAGCGGGCGGGCAGAGCAAAGGGGTGGATCTCGCCGTGCTGGCCGACGAGCTGGGTTGCGTCCGCCACGCCATCCTGATCGGGGAGGCGGCGCCCGAACTGGCCGACATCGCCGCCCGAGCCGACGTCGCGGTCACACGCGCCCCGTCCATCGAGGAGGCCGTCGCGGTCGCCGCCGACCTGACCCGGCCAGGCGACACGGTCCTGTTGGCGCCCGCCTGCGCTTCGTTCGACCAGTTCCGCGACTACGCCGAACGCGGCGACCGCTTCGCCCGCGCAGCGCGGACGGTGACAGCAGGGACGGCGGCGCGGCGGTGACCGTCTCCAGCCACGCGCCCCGCCACCCGGGTCAGCCGTCATCCGTCGGCCGGCGGACCGGCCGTCTGCGCCGACCGCGGTCGGGGCCGTGGACGACTGACGCGACCGTCGCCGCTGTGCTGGTCACCGCCCTGGTCGTGGTCGGCCTGACGATGAGCTTCTCGGCGTCGTTCGTGGACGGGGCCGAGGGCGGCGACCCGTTCGGGACCTTCCGCCGTCAACTGCTGTGGACCGTGGTCGGCGTCCCGACCTTCCTGGTGGTCGCCGGAACCGATCACCGCGTCTGGCGGCCGCTGGCGTGGCTGATGGTGGTGGCCAGCACGCTCGGGCTCGCAGCGGTCCTGATCCCCGGTGTGGGACTCAGTGAGGCCGGATCAACGCGCTGGCTCGCGCTGGGCCCGGTCGTGGTCCAGCCCTCGGAGCTGGCCAAGCTCGCGACCGTGCTGTGGCTGGCCGACGTCCACACCCGCAAACGCGAACGGGGTATCTCCACCGACCGCCTGTCGCACATGCTCGTCCCGGCGCTGCCGCTCCTGGCGATCGAGGCGATCCTGATCCTGGCGCAGCCCGACCTCGGCACCACCGTGCTGATCGGGATGATCGTCGTGCTGGTGCTGTGGGCCGACGGCGTCCCCGCGCGCGTCCTGGCCGCGATCGGTGCCGCCGGCGCCACCCTCGCCGCCGCCGCCGCCGTGGTGGAGCCGTACCGCTTCGCGCGGCTGGTCGGTTGGTGGGATCCCACAGCCGACCCGCTCGGGAGCGGATACCAGCTGCTGCAGTCGTTGTACGCGCTCGGGTCCGGCGGGTGGCTCGGGGTCGGCCTAGGTTCGAGCCGGGGGAAGTGGAACTTCATCCCCAACCCGGAGACCGACTTCATCTTCGCGATCATCGGCGAGGAGCTCGGCGTCGTAGGGGCGGCCACCGTGCTGGCCCTGTTCGCTGGGCTGGTGGTGGTCGGCCTGCGCGTGGCGCGCCGTACCTCCGACCGGTTCGGGCGGCTGGTCGCCTTCGCGATCAGCGGCTGGATCGTCGGCCAGGCGCTGCTGAACGTCGGGGCGGTTACCGGGTTGCTACCGATCACCGGTGTGACTCTGCCGTTGGTGTCGGTCGGAGGTTCCAGTCTGCTGTCCACGCTCCTCGGCCTGGGCATCCTCGTGGCGGTGGCCCGTGCAACCGGCGAGGAGGATCGCCGGTGAACGGATCGACCCGGTCGGTGGCGTTCGCCGGCGGCGGCACGGCCGGGCACGTGTTCCCGTCGATCGCCGTGGCACGCGCGTTGACCCGGCTCGACCCGTCGATCGAGCCGGTGTTCATCGGCACGCAACAGCGGCTAGAGGGCCGCCTGGTGCCCCAGGCCGGGTACCGCCTGCACCACATCGACGTGCTGCCGGTGCCGCGGCGCCCGTCCTTCAAGATCCTCAAGCTTCCCGGCGCGATCCGGGCAGCGGTCCGCCGTTGCGGGGAGCTCCTCGAACACGAGGAAGCGGTCGCGGTCGTCACCTTCGGCGGGTACGTCAGCTTCCCGGTGGCCCGGGCCGCACACCGACTCCAGCTGCCGCTGATCGTGCACGAGCAGAACAGCGTTCCTGGGCTGGCCAACCGGGTCGCCGCTCGGTGGGCGGACCGCATCGCCGTCAGCTTCCCCAGCTCCGGCGACCGGTTCTCTCACCCCGAGCGCGTTGCGGTCACCGGGAACCCGGTCCGGGACGAGATCCTCCAACTCGACGAGGACACCGCCCGCGCACACGGGCTGGAGCGGTTCGAGCTGGAGGGCGACCGCCGGACCCTGCTCGTGTTCGGCGGGAGCCAGGGTGCGCGGTCGATCAACGACGCCGCCACCGCCAGCTTCGGGCGGTGGCGGAACCCCGACCGGCTCCAGATCCTGCACGTGGCGGGACGTGCGTTGCACGCCGAAGCCGTCACCGCGTGGGCGGATGCCCGCACCCGCTGGTCGGGTCCGCTGGTGCGCTGTGTGGACTTCGTCGACGACATGGGCCTGGCGTACGCCACCGCCGACGTGGTGGTGTGCCGCGCTGGCGCGACCTCCATCGCGGAGCTCACCGTGCTCGGCAAACCGTCACTGCTGGTCCCGTACCCGCACGCCACCGGCGACCACCAGCGCCACAACGCCGAAGCCCTGGTCCGTGCAGGAGCCGCGCGGATGATCCTCGACGGTGACCTCAACGGCGACCGTCTGGCCCGGGCCGTCGAGCCGCTGCTGGACGATCCGGAGCTGCGCAGCGAGGTGGCCGGCGCTGCCCGCATGTTCGGCCGGCCCGACGCGGCCGACAACGTCGCGCGTCAGGTCCTGGCGGTGATGTCGGTCAAGGCTCCGCCAGGGGCCGCCGCAGGCCATCCGGTGGCCGCCGAGCCACCGGCCCAACCGTCGCGACCCAGCCGATGAGCAGCCCTCCGGTCGACCTCTCCCGCCCCCGCAGGGTGCACCTGGTGGGGGTGGGTGGCGCCGGTATGAGCGGCATCGCCAGGATGCTGATCCAGCGCGGCCACCAGGTGTCCGGCTCCGACCGGCAGGAGAGCCGGGCGCTGGAGGCACTGCGGGCCATGGGCGCGCAGATCCGCGTCGGACACGCTGCTGCCGCGGTGTCCGGCGCCGAGGTGGTGGTGACGTCCTCGGCGATCGGCCCCGACAACATCGAGCTCGTCGCGGCGCGCCACGGCGGCATCAGGGTGCTGCACCGCTCGGAGATGCTGGCGTCCCTGATGGCCGGCAGCCGCACCATCTGCATCACCGGGACACACGGCAAGACCACCACCACCTCGATGGTCGTGGTCGCTCTGCAGGCGGCGGGGCGCGACCCGAGCTTCGCGATCGGGGGTGCCCTGAACGAGACCGGGTCCAACGCGCACGCTGCGTCGGGTGACCTGTTCGTGGCAGAGGCTGACGAGTCGGACCGCTCGTTCCTGGTCTACACCCCGGACGTGGCCGTGGTGACGAACGTGGAGCTCGATCACCCGGACGTGTTCGATGACCTGGCCGATACCGAACGCGCCTTCGGCGAGTTCCTTGCGCGGCGCCCGGCGGACGCGCCGGCGGTGATCTGTCTCGACGACCCTGGCGGAGCCCGTCTCGTGCAGGCCGGGGGAGAGGTCGTCACCTACGGCGAGGATCCCCGCGCCGACGTCCGCCTGATCACCGACGGCGACGCTGGCGACGCGGTGCAGTCCGGGCGGCTGCGTCACCACGGAACCGACCTCGCCACCGTCGCGCTGCAGACCCCCGGACGCCACAACCTCCTCAACGCGACCGCGGCCCTGACCGCCTGCTGGCTGCTGGATGTCGACCTGGCTGACGCCACGGCCGGGCTGGCGTCGTTCACCGGTCCGCTGCGGCGCTTCCAGCGGCTGGGCACCGTCGACGGGGTCGAGGTGGTCGACGACTACGCCCACCACCCCACCGAGCTGCGGGCCACGCTGGCCGCGGCGCGGTCGGTCGCTGCGGGACGGGTCGTGCTGGTCGTGCAGCCGCACCGGTTCTCACGCACCGCCCGGCTAGGCGATGAGCTCGGCCGGGCGGCCGCCGGCGCGGACCTGGTCGTGGTCACCGACGTGTACGGCGCGGAGGAGGAACCCGTCCCCGGCGTGTCGGGGGAGATCGTCGCGGACGCTGCCAGGGAGGCGGGCGCGCACGTGATCTGGGAGCCGCACCTGGGCGGCGTGGCGCCCCGCCTCGCGAACCTCGTGTCTCCCGGCGACCTCGTCGTCGTGACCGGCGCGGGCGACGTCACCGAGGTGGGAGCGGCGCTCCTCGCGCTGCTCCGTGACGGCGAGACCTGACCGAGGTGGTCCGGGTGGACACACGCATCGCCGAGCGACGTGCGGAGGTCCGACGCGACCGCATGCTGCGCCGCCGGCGCCGGACGCTGTGGATCGTGGTCCTCGTCACCGTCGGCGGCCTGCTGGCCTGGTTGGAGCGGAGCCCGCTCGTCGCCCTGCAGCGCGTGGAGGTGGTGGGGGCCTCCCGCATCGATCCCGCCGCCGTCCGCGACGCCGCAGCACTACCGCTGGGGCGCTCGACCCTGCGCCTCCGGCTCAGCGACGTCCGCTCACGGGTCGAGGCCCTACCGCTCGTGCATCGCGCCACCGTGCGGCGTGTGGACCCCCTGACCGTCCGGATCACCGTCGAAGAGCGACGGCCGCGGCTGGTGGTGCACACCGCCGGCGCCGCCGCCGTGATCGACCAGGACGGTGTCGTCCTCGAGCACCGACCTCTCCCCGACGGCGCGGCGGAAGCCAGCCGGGCCGACGCACCGCCGGTGGTGGTCACCACAGCCGCCCAGCCGCCCCCGCCCGGCGACACCGTCGACGGCGTGCCGGGGGCGGCCAGCGCCCTGCGCGTCCACCGCCAGCTGCCCGGGCCACTACGCAGCCAGGTTGAGCGCTACGACGCCACACAGGTCGACGACCTGGCGCTGATCCTGACCAACGGGGTACGCGTCCGCTTCGGTCGAGCCGAGCGCATCGACGAGAAGGCGCGCGTCGTCGGGGCGCTCCTCGACGAGTGGTCGGGGACGGTGATCGCCCGCATCGATGTCCGCGCACCGAGCAACCCGGTGGTCCTGGAAGCTGGGCCGCCGCCGCCCGCCTGAGCGGGCGCGCCCCCCCGCGCGGCACGACCCTCACTCGACTCGGCCTGGCTGGCCCAGTCCAGCCGACGGCCGGCTTGACCGCAGGACCCCATGGGTCTACCGTCCACCGAAGCTAGAGGTTAACATAACAATAAAGGTCTAGTTGACCTTTAGGGTCCGGCTCTCCGGACGGAGGGATTCCGGACGGAGCTGTGGGGGAGATCTCGGGGAGGACGACACACCGGTCCGGCGTAGAGGGGGAGGAAGACCGGCGCTCGGATGTAGCCGGTGGCCGCCGAGAGCGGGCTGCGAACCAGACAGTGGCGCGGGGCAGTGAGCCTCGCCGAGTAACGAGGGCCGGTGAGTCCTCGATGAGACCGAACCAGGAGGCCAGCATGGCGGCGAACCCGCAGAACTACCTCGCCGTGATCAAAGTTGTTGGGATCGGCGGCGGAGGTGTGAACGCGGTGAACCGGATGATCGACGCCGGGTTGCGGGGCGTGGAGTTCATCGCCATCAACACCGATGCGCAGGCACTGCTGATGTCCGACGCGGACGTCAAGCTCGACATCGGCCGCGACATCACCCGCGGGCTGGGCGCCGGATCCGACCCGGCGATCGGCCGTCAGGCGGCCGAAGATCACCGCGACGAGATCAACGAGGTGCTCAAGGGCGCCGACATGGTGTTCGTCACCGCCGGCGAGGGGGGTGGCACCGGGACCGGTGGCGCGCCGGTGGTGGCAGAGGTCGCCAAGGACCTCGGCGCGCTGACAATCGGCGTCGTCACCCGGCCGTTCGCGTTCGAAGGCCGGAAACGCAACGTCCAGGCCGAGGACGGCATCAAGAACCTGCGGGACAAGGTCGACACGCTCATCGTCATCCCCAACGATCGGTTGCTGCAGATCTCCGACGGTGAGACCTCCGTCGTGCAGGCGTTCCGCCTCGCCGACGAAGTGCTCCTCCAAGGCGTGCAGGGCATCACCGACCTGATCACCACCCCGGGGCTGATCAACCTCGACTTCGCCGACGTCCGTACCGTCATGAAGGACGCCGGCTCGGCCCTCATGGGCATCGGGACGGCCCGAGGCGACCAGCGCGCGCTCGAGGCGGCCAACCTCGCGATCTCGTCGCCGCTGCTCGAGGCGTCGATCGACGGCGCGCGTGGCGTGCTGCTGATGCTGGCCGGCGGGAGCGATCTGGGCCTGTTCGAGGTCAACGAGGCCGCCGATGTGATCACCAAGGCCGCTCACCCGGACGCGAACATCATCTTCGGGGCCGTGATCGACGACAGCCTCGGTGACGAGGTGAAGGTCACGGTCATCGCCGCCGGGTTCGACACGTGGGACGAGCCGGTCGAGCAGGAGGGCGCCTTCGTCGCTGAGCAGCTGCGGCGGGACGCTCCGCCCGCCGCCCCCTCCCCGCTGCTGGAGGACGACGACGAGGACGACTTCGACGACGAGGTGTTCCGCCCGTCGACGCGGCCACGGCCCGCCCCGCGGCCGTCGGTGGTGATCGACGCTGATGAGGACGAGGACCTCGACATCCCGAGCTTCCTGCGGTGACGGTGAACGCCGACGCCGGCCCCGCCGCCACCCGCGGCGAGCCGGCCACCGGGGATGTCGACCGCCCCGAGGGCGTGTCGGGACCGGTGCGGCTCGCGACGGGGACGGCCGCGTGGTTCACCGGACGGGCCACGGGCAGCATCGCCCATCGACATCCGCACCAGCCGCGGCGGCTGGCACGCGTCCGCGCCGCCGTCGCCGACGCGATCGGCGTGTCGGTGGCCGCACTGCACTTCATGCAGCAGGTCCACGGCGCTGACGTCGGCGTGGTCGACGCCGACACGGCGCCAGGCGCGGAGCTGCGCGGCGTCGATGCGCTCGTCACCGCCGAGCCGGACCGGGCCCTGACGGTCCAGGTCGCCGACTGTGTCCCGTTGCTGCTGGGATCGTCCGCGGGTCCCGTGGCCGCCGTCCACGCCGGCCGCCGTGGTGTCGTCGCCAACGTGGTGGAGGCGTCCCTGGAGGCTCTCGACCGCCTCGGTGCGTCGCCACGGACGCTGCGCGCCGCGATCGGGCCGGCCATCGGCGGCTGCTGCTACGAGGTGCCGCTGGCACTGCAGCGCGACGTCACCGAGCGGGAACCGGCCGCGGAAGCCACCACCACCTGGGGGACGCCGTCCCTGCACCTGCCCGGTGCGGTCGCTGCGACCCTGCGCCGTTCCGGTGTGGAGATCGTCGACGACTGGCTCGGATGCACGCACTGTGATCCGTCGGCACGCTGGTTCAGCTACCGCGCCGATCGCCGCGCGGGCCGCCAGGCCGGCATCGTCGTCCGCCACTCGGAAGCCGCATGACCGCCGAACGCGACGTGGTGTCGCGCCAGGCCGAGCCGGGCGCAGCGATGGCGCAGCGGGCCGCGGCGGTGCGACGACGCATCGCCGACGCCTGTCGCCGGGCGGGGCGGGTGCCGTCGTCGGTGACGGTGGTGGCGGTCACCAAGGGGCACCCGGCGCCGCTGACGCAGGCGGCGGTGGACGCCGGGTTGGTCGACATCGGCGAGAGCCGGGTGCGGGAGATGCTCGTCAAGGCAGCCCAGGTGCACGGTGGCCGCTGGCACATGGTCGGCCGCCTGCAGTCGAACAAGGCCAAGGACGTGATCGCCCACGCCACCCTCGTGCACTCCGTCGACCGGCGGTCGCTGGCCGACGCGCTCTCGGCGAGAGCACGCCATGCAGGCGTGGTGCAGCGTGTCCTGGTCCAGGTCAACGTCGGCGAGGACCCAGCGAAGGCTGGGTGCCCCGCCGAGGACACGCTCGCACTGGTCGCCGATGTCCGTGATCTGCCCCACCTCGCCGTGGAGGGCCTGATGACGATCCCCCCACTCGCGCCGCGAGGCGCTGACCAGGCCGAGGTGTCCCGCGCGCACTTCGCGCGACTGCGTCGCTTGCGTGACCAGGCCCGTGCGCGCTGGCCCGAGGTCGCGCACCTGTCGATGGGTATGAGCGCCGACTTCGAGGCGGCGGTCGAGGAGGGAGCCACGATCGTGCGGCTCGGTACGGTCCTGTTCGGTCCGCGCCATGAGCAGGCCTACGGTACGCGGACAGTCGAGGAGGCACGATGAGCAGCATGTGGCGGAAGACGCTCATCTACCTGGGGCTGGTCGAGGAGCCCGAGGACGACGAGTACGGTCCGGGGACCCTGCCCAACACGGAGCCCGACTTCTCCGCGGCCCCGGCTCGAGACGACCATCGTCGGGCCTGGCCACGTGCGGTCGGGCCTGACGCGAACGTCCGACCGCTGCGCAGCGAGGACCGCTCCAGCCACGTCCGGCCCCTCGATGGCGGCTACACCCGAGTCACGATCGTGCGGGCGACCTCGTTCGATGACGCCGCCGAGCAGGTCGGGGAGGGGTATCGCGGCGGGCAGGCGGTTCTGCTCGACGTCGGCGACGTCGACACCCGCACCGGCAGGCGGCTGCTGGACTTCGTCAGCGGGGTGATCTTCGCCCTGCGCGGGCGGATCGTCCCCGCCGGGCAACGGGCGTTCCTCCTCTTGCCCGAGGGGATGGATGTGCCGCTCGAGGAACGTCGACGCTTGAGCGACCTCGGCTACCACGTCGATGGCGCGCCGTCCGCCAACGCCTGACCGGGACCGAGGTTCGCCGTGGTCGTTGTGGAGCTGATCTGTCTGCTGCTGCTCGCTGTGACCATCCTGCTCCTGGTGTACGTGGTGTTCTCCTGGATCCCGAGTCCCCCAGAACCGATCCGGCCGCTGGTGCGGTGGGTCGCGCGGATCGTGAACCCCATGCTCGAGCCGCTCAGGCGGGTGCTGCCGCCTGTGCAGTTCGGTGGCTTCGGTCTCGACATGTCCGTGATCGTTCTGTTCGTGGTGATCTTCGTGATCCGCGGGGCGCTGCGCTGCCCGGTGTGACGTCCACCGATCCGGGCCGCTCATCCGCCACCATGTCTCCGTCCCGGCAAGGAACCGAACGTGCCCCTGACGCCTAACGACATCGTCAACTACCCGCTCAAGCAGGCCGTCCGCGGCTACTCCGTGCAGCAGGTCGACGAGCTGCTCGATCGGGTCGCTGATCAGCTCGAGCGGATGGAGGTGCAGCTGCACGAGGCCCGGCGAGAAGCCGAGCGTGTCGCGGCCCGCGTCGACGAGATGCAGGAGACCGAGCTCACGTTGAAACGTACGCTCGTCACGGCCCAGCGTGCCGCCGAGCAGACGCTCGAAGAAGCCCGTGAGCGCGCCGCCGAGATCGTGTCCGAAGCGCATCGCGAAGCGGAGCAGGTGGTGGCCCGCGCCACCGATGAGGCCAGAAGGACCCAGGTCGACCTCCGGCGGGACGTCGACGCGCTGGAGCACCGCATGGAGACCCTGCGCGCGCTCGAGGAGGAGTACCGATCGGGCCTTCGGATCGTGGCAGAACGCCAGCTGCGCGCGGTCAAGGAGATGGCTCCCGTCGCCCCGCCGGCGGTCAGACAGTTGGGAACCGCAGACGACACAGCGCAAGGTCGGGAAGGTGTCGCCGTCCCCGAGTGACCCCGCCGGCGCGGACCGGACCGGTCGTGGACGCGTTTCGCCTCGGAGGTGATCGTCGGTACAGTGCGGCAGCGTTGTGCGGCTCCTGACCCGTCCACGCCCGACGTCCACAAGGGGTGGTGCATCCGGTGATCGTGATCAGTTTCCTGCTCGTCGTCGTGGCGGCGGTCACGCTGGCGATCGGGATCATCCAGAACGTCCTCCAGCTCGTCTGGGCGTCGATCGCGTCCTGTCTCCTGGCGATCATCTTCCTCGGGATCGGGGTGTTGCAGCGCCGCGTGGGTCGGGCTGGCGCGCCACCACAGGAACAGGGCTACGGGCCCGGCGCGTCACCTCAGGTCGACGGCGGCGGGTGGCAGCAACGCGAGCCGTCACCGGCTGAGGTCAGCGCAGCGCCCGGGGTCGCCGGAGCGCGCCCCGGTCAACGACGGTGGCCCGGGCCGGAGGCGGCTGCCGCGGAGGGCCGGCAGGAACCTTCGGCCGAGGCGCCCACTGGCGAGACCGAAGTCGACCGGCCGGTCAGCGCGTGGGCAGCGTCGGTCACCGAACCGACCGCGCCGTCCGAGGAGGACGTGCCGCCGCGACCGCCGCCGCGGAGACCGGCCAGGAAGGCTGCCGCGAAGAAAGCAGCGACCAGGGGTGCTGCGGCCAAGAAGACCGCTACTCCCGCCCGTGCCAAGAAGGCCGCGAAGAAGACCGCACGCGCGCCAGCGAAGAAGGCCGCGAAGAAAGCCGCGGGCGGCACGACCGGGCCGGCGGCGATGCGTGAGCTGAACGCGGTACGCGGGCTGGGTCCCGCCAAGGCGCGGGCGCTCCTCGATCGCTTCGGATCGCTCGAGGCGATCCGAGACGCCCGCGTCGACGATCTGGTCGATGTTCGAGGTGTCGGCGAGACGACCGCTCGCGAGATCCACCGGCAGCTGTCCTGACCTGATCGTGGCGTTGGCTCACGTGGGGTCCGCAGCCGTCACGGCAGGCTCCCGGTCGCCCACGTGACGGCGCAACGAGCGCGCAGCTCCCAGCCGGGCCGCCCGCTCCAGAGGATGGTCGCGGTACCCCCGGCGCGCCCAGAACCACGCGTACAGCGGGACGATCAGAGCACCGAGCCGCTCGACCTGCCGCACGTGCACCGCCTCGTGGGCGAGCAGCGCCGGTGACGGTGCCGCCACGGCGCTGATCACCACCTGCCCGATCGCGTTGGCGTCGGACCCCAGCCATCCCTGGAGGCGGGCAGCGCCCCGGTCCCCGCCGGCCACGACCCAGCAGCGCAGCGTCCGGTCGCGTCTCCAGCTGCCCTTCGTGGTTGCGCCGACCGCGACGCCCACGAGCGTGGCCGGGGCGGCCCACACCGCCGCGGCCAGGCGCCCGACAGCGGTCCGCGGAGGCGGCGGTACCCACGACGCCAAACGGCGCGACAGCGGTCCCTCGCGGGACGGTGGCACGGTGCGGGTCGCGGCGAACACCGGCGGCTCGACACCGGCCCGGATCCGGTCCTGTTCGCGCCGCTGGCGGATCAGGCCGATCACCAGCAGGACCCCGTGTGCACCGCCCAGCGCCGCTGCGGTGCGCTCGAGCCCGGTCACGGCGGCGCGGACGGTCAGCGCAGCAGCGTCACGCCCGGCTGTGGGGCGTGACGGTGACCGCGGCCCGCACCCCGCCACTCAGGTCGATCTCGTGGGCGTCGGCGACCCGGCCGAGGCGGACCTCGTCCGCCAGCACCTCGTGGCCAACCACATCCAGCCAGCCCTCCTCTCGCAGGGACGCGGCGACATCGTCGGGTGCGATGTCGACGCACAGGCGGATGCGCTGGTCGAGGTCGAGGCCGAGATCCTTGCGGCGGTCGTTCACCGCACGGATCAGCTCCCGGGCCAGGCCCTCGGTGCGCAGCTCGTCGGTGAGCTCGGTGTCGAGGGCGACCGACGTCGCACCCTCACTGGTCAGCTGCCAGCCGGTACGGGGCGTCTCGACCACCTCCACCATGTCGGCGGTGATCGCGCGGGCGCGCCCGTCGACGTCGATCGTGGCCTTGCCCTGGGCGATCTGATCGGCGAGGGCGCCGGCCTGGTCGGGGCCCAGCGAGCGCAACGCCTCGGCGACCTTCGGGGCGTCCTGCTGGAACGCGGGACCCAGCGCACGGAAGTTGGGCTTGAGGTGGCGGTCGGCAAGGTCGGTGGTGGCATCGGCGAGCTCGACGGTCTTGACGTTGAGTTCGTCCGCGACCTCATCGAGCAGCGCCCGCAACCCGGGACGCTCGTGGCCGGGCACGGTGACCAGAGCGCGAGCCAGCGGCTGACGGATCCGGATCCCGGACTGGTTACGGGCCTGCCGCCCGACCTCGACCACGCGGCGGGCGGTGTCCATGGCGGCACGCAGCGCGTCGTCTCGCCACGTCCGCGGCGGCGCCGGGAAGTCGGTCACGTGCACCGACGGTGCGGCGTCGGCGTCCTGGGAGCGCACCAGATCCTCCCACAGCTGATCGGCGACGAACGGCGTGAACGGCGCCAGCAGCTGCGACAGCGTGACCAAGGCGTCGTGCAGCGTCGCGTACGCGGAGGACTTGTCGCGGGGGTCTTCCGCGCTGGACCTCCAGAACCGGCGGCGGCTGCGGCGCACGTACCAGTTGGACAGGTCGTCGACGAAGTCCTCCAGTCGCCGCGTGGCGGTGGTGACGTCGTAGCGCTCCAGCGCGGTGTCCACGGCATCGCAGACGTCCGCGAGCTCGGCCAGCACCCAGCGGTCCATCGGGTGGCGGTCGGCGACCGGCGGGGCGTCGCCGGCGCTGGGATGCCACCCGTCGATGCGGGCGTAGGTGGTGAAGAAGTAGTGGGTGTTCCACAGCGTCAGCAGGAACCGGCGCAGGATGTCGTCCGTGAGTCCCACGCTGACCCGCCGGTTGAGCCAGGGGTTGCCCTCGGCGATCATCAGCCAGCGCAACGCATCGGCCCCGCTGCGGTCGAGGAGCGTCCAGGGGTCGAGCACGTTGCCCAGCGACTTGCTCATCTTCCGGCCGTCCTCGTCCACGATGTGGCCCAGGCACAGCACGGTGCGGTACGGCGTCTCGCCGAACACGAGGGTCGACTCCGCCAGGAGCGTGTAGAACCAGCCGCGCGTCTGGTCGATCGCCTCGGCGATGAAATCGGCCGGGAACCGGGTGGCGAACGCGTCCCGGCCGCGGTGCGGGTAGCCGAACTGCGCGAACGGCATCGCGCCCGAGTCCAGCCACGCGTCGGCCACCTCCTCCACGCGCCCGGCGTCGCGCCCACATTCCGCGCACGGCACCACGATCTCGTCGACGTACGGGCGGTGCGGATCGAGGTCGGTCAGGTCGAGCCCGGCGAGTTGACCGAGCTCGGCACGGGACGCCACCACGGTGACGTGGCCGTCGGGGCAGAGCCAGAACGGCAGGGGCGTCCCCCAGTAGCGGTCACGCGACAACGCCCAGTCGACGTTGTTCTCGAGCCAGTTCCCGAAGCGCCCGTCGCGGATGTGCTCGGGGTGCCAGTCGATCTTGGCGTTCTGGGCGAGTAGCTCCGCGCGACGGGCGGTGGTGCGGATGTACCACGACAGCTTCGCGTAGTAGATCAGCGGAGACTTGCACCGCCAGCAGAACGGGTAGGCGTGCTCGTAGCTGCCGGCTCCCACCAGCGCCCCAGCCTCGTGCAGCGCCTCGATGATCAGCGGGTCGGCGGCCTTGACGAACTGCCCCTCCCACGGTCCACGATCGAAGCGGCCCTGGGCGTCGACGGGGTTGACGACGGGGAGGCCCTCGCGACGTCCGATCGCGAGGTCGTCCTCTCCGAACGCGGGCGCCATGTGCACCAGCCCCGACCCTTCCGTGGTGGTGACGACGTCAGCGGCCACCACGTAGCGGTAGTCGCTGTCGACCTCCACGAGCGTGAACGGTGCCTCGTAGTGCAGGCCGACGAGGTCGCCCGCCGCCAGCTGGTCGACCACCTCGACGTCGTCGCCCAGCGCGGCGGTGACGCGGTCGGCCGCGACGACCACCAGCTCGTCCGATCCCGGGGCGCGCGCCAGGACGTAGGAGATCCCGGGCCCGACAGCGACCGCCGCGTTGCTCGGCAGTGTCCACGGCGTCGTGGTCCACACCAGGAGGCTGGCGCTCCGCTCCGCCAGCGGACCATCGAGGATCGGGAAACGGACGTACACGCTGGGATCAGCCACGTCCCGGTACCCGCCCAGCGCAACCTCCGCGTCCGACAGCCCCGTCCCGCACCGCGGGCAGTAGGGGGTCACGCGGTGGTCACGGAAGATCAGGTCGTCGTCCCACAGCCTCTTGAGCGCCCACCAGACCGAGTCGACGTACTCGGGATCCATCGTCCAGTAGGCGTCGGACATGTCGACCCAGAACCCGATGCGCTCGGTGAGGTCCTCGAAGTCGCGCACGTACCGCCCGACCGACTCCCGGCAGCGCTGGTTGAACGCCTCGATGCCGAACGCTTCGATCTCCGGTTTGGAGTTCAGGCCCAGCTCCTTCTCCACCTCCAGTTCGACCGGCAGGCCGTGGCAGTCCCAACCGGCCTTCCGCGGGACCTGGAAACCCTTCATCGTCCGGTACCGGGGGAACACGTCCTTGAACACCCGCGCTTCGACGTGGTGCACCCCCGGCCGACCATTGGCGGTCGGTGGGCCTTCGTAGAACGACCAGATCGGTGCGCCATCCCGGCGGCGCAGGCTCTCGGCGAACACCCCGCGCTCGCGCCAGCGGGCCTGCACAGCCTTGTCCAGGTCAGGGAAGGAGGGGTGGTTGGTGACGTCAGGCCAGGCGCGCTCAGGGTCGGTCATGCACGTCTCACATCGCAACGGTCGGGGACGGTGATCGTAACCGCCGACGGCCAAGTGCCCGACTGTTGGTCGTCGGGCAGCGTCCGGATGGACGCGACGCGTGGTCACGGTCGGTGAGACCCGCTTCGCCACCGTCCGAACGACCCGAAGCTCCGTTCGACTCATCGAACGCTGCGGTACGGTCGACGGCACAGCCGCCACCGCTTGACGCTGGGGCCCCACCGGACGAGCGGTGCAGCCCAACGGGAGCGTGAGCCGTGCGATCCACTGTCGACGAAGTCGAGCTGGCCGAGATCCGCGACGAGCTGATGACGCAGGCGCGTCTCTTCGAGGATCCACTGGCGTACGTCGCCGGGGTGGAGGACACCCTGGACGCCGTCCGCCGCGCGCTGCGCCGCGATCGCGACAGCACGACGATCGTGGTGCCCCAGGTGCGTCCCACGCGCATGCTGTGAGACCGCCACGCATCTGGTAGCGTCCCCGCGCCCGGGAACGTCCCGTGGGGTTGAACACGGCCAGGGGCACGGTGGCAACGACGAAGCGCCTGAACAAGACGACCTTGGCCAAGCTCCGTCGGGAGCTGGAGGCCGAACGCGAACAGCTGTTGGCGCAGGTCAACGAGCTCGACGCGACCGCTGTCGTCGGGATGTGGCGTGACGGCGGCGTGAGCGACGACGACGCCGACACCGGGACGGCCACGTCCGAGCGGGAGCGCGCCCAGTCCCTGGCGTTGAACGCCCGACGGATCCTGGTGCAGATCGATGACGCGCTGCGACGCATGGACGCAGGCACGTACGGCCTGTGTGAACGCTGTGGGACGGCGATCGAGCCCGCCCGTCTCGAGGCGTTGCCGTACGCCACGCTGTGCCTGGCCGACAAGCAGCTCGACGAGCGCATCTTCTGATCCGACCTGACGTGGGGCAGATCGCAACCCGCGAAGCGGCGACGAGCGCGCCGCCCGAAGCGACCGACGAGGGTCGGCGTTGGCGGCCGAGAGCCGCGCCCGGTCCCGTCCAGGTCGGCCTCCTGGTGGCCGCGATCGGATGGATCCTCGACCAGGCCACCAAAGCGCTCGCCGTCGAGGCGTTGGTGGGCGGACGCGTGATCGACCTGCCGGGGCCGCTGTTCCTGCGCCTGACCTTCAACGCTGGTGCGGCTTTCTCCGCCCCGATCCCGTGGTGGGCGTTCCCCATCGTCACGCTGCTGGTGGTCGTGCTGGTCGCACGGAACCTGCCGCGGTCACGCGGCGCACTCGAGCCGATCGCGTGGGGCCTGCTCCTGGGGGGGGCGTTCGGCAACCTCACCGACCGTCTGCTGCGCGTCGAGCCGGGTGGCGTCGGGCGGGGCGAGGTCGTTGACTTCATCGCGTCGACCGTCTGGCCGACGTTCAACCTGGCGGACGTGGCGATCACGGTGGGCTTCGTCCTGCTCGTCCTGGCGGCTGTCCGCGAGGGTCGCGAGGAGCGCCAGGAGGCGCCGTGACCCGCCGCGAGGCTGCGTGATCTCCCGCCGCTTCCGCGCGGCCCCTGAGGACGCGGGGCACCGCCTGGACGTCGCACTGGCCGGTTGGATGGGTGAACCGCGGAGCCGGGCAGCCGCCCGCATCGAGCGCGGAGAGGTCACCGTCGACGGGGACATCGCCGCGAAGTCGCTGCGGCTGGCGGGCGACGAGACGGTCGAGGTCGCCGCCCCCCCGGAACCGCCGCGGGGCGCCGCCGGGGTCCCCCCACCGCCGGTCCGCTGGGAGGACGAGCACCTGCTGGTGGTCGCCAAGCCGGCCGGGTTGGTGGTGCATCCGGGGACCGGCCGGACCGCCGGCACCCTGGTGCAGGCACTGGTCGCGGCCGGCTACCCGCTGGCGCGAGCGGGAGGCGAGGTCCGGCCGGGGATCGTCCACCGCCTCGATCGCGACACGTCCGGGCTCCTCGTCGTGGCGAAGACCGACGTCGCCTACCACGGTCTCGTCGACGCGTTGAAGCGCCGCGAGGTCGACCGGCGCTACCTCGCCCTGGTGGAAGGGATCGAGAGCGTCGGCAGCGGTCGGGTCGACGCGCCGATCGGCCGCGATCCCCGCGACCGGAAGCGTTTCGCGGTGACGGCGGCTGGCAGACCAGCGGTCACCCACTGGGAGGT
>JALYHG010000113.1 GCA_030776725.1 Actinomycetota bacterium | reverse complement strand
GCGTCGACCAGACCGGCCTCGGACATGAGCTCGCGGACCCGATCGGGGGCGTTGTCGACCAGGCGGCCGTGCGCACGGCCGTGCCGGCTGCTCCCGGTGCCGTGGCCGACGTGGTCCTGCTCGCCGTGACCGTGGACGCGGTGGAGCAGGCGGGCGATCGGCCCGGCGGTCTGCGGCGAGTGCCCCACGAGGTCGACCAGGTGCAGACTGCCCCCGGGGGCGAGTACGCGGCGGACCTCGCGCAACGCCGCCTGCTTCTGGTCGGTGGGCAGGTGGTGGAACATGAAGGCGGACAGCACGCGGTCGATGCTGCTGTCGGGGAAGGGGAGTTCGTCGGCGTAGCCGCGCTTCCACCGGGCCGCGAGACCCCTGCGGTCCGCCTTGCGCCGGGCCACGGCCAGGGCCGCTGGGTCGGGGTCGAGTCCGACGGCCGAGGCCACCGGTCGGGTCCGCGCGACCGTCAGCAGCAGGTTCCCGGTGCCGCAGCCGATCTCCAACACATGCTGTCCGGCGCGGATGTCGGCCTCGTCGACCAGGCGGCGGTGCGCGGCACCGACCCCGAGGAGTCGGGTCAGCGGGTCGTAGAGCGGCAGCAGCGCGTGCCGGCCCATCGCGGGCAGGAACTCGCGGGCGCCCCGCGGTGTAGCGGTCTCCTCAGGCATCTGACCTCCAGGTCGACATGGACGGAAGTACGGTTGGCATGGCGAGCTTCTCCTCGCTCCGAGCTGCAAACAATGGACTCGATCCGATGACGACGGGACTTTCCTTGGACGTCGACGGGGTCACCCGCCGGTCCGGGCGGCTGGCGTCGGGCGTGCCGGTGATGGGGTACGTCCGAACCGCCGGTGTCCCGGCCGTCAGCGTCGCCCGCTGGACCGGGACCCGCCCGTCGCACCGGCCGCCGAGCCGGACCCACGCTCACGACTTTCTCGTCGTCCTGTTCGTCGAACACGGCGACGGCCGGCTGCGCGTGGACGACCGGACGTGGTCGCTGGCCCCCGGCGACGTCTTCGTCATCGCCCCCGGGGCGGTCGTCACGCCGGACGGGTCCGAGCACGAGCACGCGAGCGTGTGGGCGGTGTTCTTCCCCGCCGACCTGGTCGACCCGGCCGCCCCGACGTCACCGCTGGCCTGGCGGGCGCACCCGCTGCTTTACCCGTTCACCCGCGATCGCGGCGGGGGCAAGCGCCTCCGTGTGCCGCCCGAGGACCGCGGGGCGTGGCTGCGTGGCCTGTCGGAGCTGGAGGCCGAGCTGCGCGGGCGGCGCGAGGGCTACGCCGAAGCCGCCCACGCCCACTTGACGCTGCTGCTCGTGCGCCTCGGGCGCCTCGACACCGACGTCCCCGCCGAGCTGCGCGCGCAGGACGAGCCACTGCTGGCCGGCGTGTTCGATGTCCTGGAGTCGCGGTACCACGAGCCGATCACGCTGCGGGACGTCGCGTCCGCGGTCGGCCTGACTCCCGGCCACGTCACCACCGTCGTCCGCCGCCGCACCGGCCGCCCCGTGGGGCAGTGGGTGACCGAGCGGCGGATGCAGGAGGCCCGCCGGCTGCTGGCCGACACCGACCTCACGGTCGCCGCCATCGCCGGCCGGATCGGCTACCGCGACGCCGGGTACTTCATCCGCCGGTTCCGCCGCGCCCACGGCGTCCCCCCGCAGGAGTGGCGGCGAGCCACTCCCCAGTAGCGGCCTCGCTCCGAACGGTCGCCTACCGGCTAAGCGACGACGTCACAGCGCTGCGCGAGTGCCTCGCCAGCGGGCGGAACGAGCAAGCTACGCCGACGGGGCACGAGTGCTCCCTCGCGGATAGGACATCGCTAGCCGGCTCGCGTTTCCTACCGCACCTACCTTCGCGTGCGCGTTCCACGGTCTCCGCACAGTCAGCCCAGGAACTTCGACGCGTATTCGTCGCAGACGCCCGCAGCTGACCAAGACGTCCGGGGTTGGCCGGACATGGCTGGACTGCCGTCCACGTGATCACAAAAGCGCAGGTCATGGCGCTATGGGGAGTGCTCATGGTAGGTGCCCCCGGTGGGGGTCGAACCCAAGTGTCAACGGCGGCCGAAAATTGACCCCCTGGCGGCATCTGAAAGTTGACCCCCTGCACGTTGGTTGATCTTTATTCGTCGGTGGTGGTGGCTGTGGGGACACGGCCGAGGTCGCGGTCCTTGAGC
>JALYHG010000112.1 GCA_030776725.1 Actinomycetota bacterium | reverse complement strand
TTGGTGCCAGCGCAGAGAAGCCGACGAGGGCGACCAGCATGCCCACCAGGTAAGGCCAAACCGCCTCGGCGAGGAACGTGGCGACGAATCCCGACAGGGCTGCCGACTCGACGAAGGCGATGCTGAGGAAGACGCTGTTGGTGTAGGTCCCGGCGAGCTCCGATGGCGTTCCACAGAAGTCCAACAACCGGCGACGCGCCCACGGGATCGCCGTGAGCGTCAGTGGTCCCACCCCGACCAGCGCGTACACCACCGCCTCGACCCGCCCGGCTGAGGTCAACGGGAACAGCACCGAGACGACGATCAGGAACCCGAAGAGGCCCACAACGAAGGCCAGGAAGACCGTCCGCAGCACCACGATCCGTGGCTCGTCCGACGACGACTTCTTCGTGACGAGAACCGGCATCAGGAAGAACGGCAGTAATCGACGCACCGCCTGACGCCAGCCCGGATCCTCCGCAGCCACCCCGTCAGCCACCCTCACTCCCAACCCCGGCGGCGCCACACGGTAGCCAGCCGCCAGACCGGTCCGTCGATCGCGACCGGCCACATTCACCCTGCGGAGTCGCCCGCGTGAGCGCCCGGGGACCGTCACCGTACGGACCGACGAGAGTTGACGTTGGTCATACTTGGCGTCGTGGACAACGGCGTTGAGGTCCCAACGAACGACGACGACTCCAGTTCGACTCCGCTCTCCAAGGTCGTACGGGGAATCCTTGGAACCGTGGGTTGCCTGCTTGGGCTGGGGGTCGTCGTCGGGTCCTTCATGGTGCGGGGCTTCGTTGCCGGGGTCGGTGGATCGAACGCATCCGTCAACGGGGAGTTCACGGTCTTCGCGACGATCGGGGGCGTCATCGCCCTACTGTGTCCGGTCGCTGCCATACGACCGAATCGTCTGACCGTCGGCCTAGCTGTGTCGTCAGTGTTGGCTCTGGTCGTGGCAGCCAACCTGCTCTAGCTGGTCAACGACGTCGAAGCTGTCGTGCAGGGCATCCGTCGTACCAGGCGGCCGGGACCCGGCGGATGACCATCTCGGGGATGCCGACCGGGGACCTCGGTGCGCACTGTGGCGGCCTGAGAGGGGGACCGAGACGCGACGGCGCGCGAGCGGCGGAAGCGGAAGCGCCGGATCCCGGCAGTTGCAGGCGTCTAGCGGAGTGGACCCGATCGGGATCGAACCGACGACCTCTGCCATGCCATGGCAGCGCTCTTCCAACTGAGCTACGGGCCCGGGAGCGGCGACCAACGGCCGCCGCGTCGAGCGTACCGCCCCGCAGTTGACCCCGCACCCCTGCCTCGCGCTTTGGGACTGCGCACGGTCGAGCGGCACCATACGGTCGCACCCACCGTCAGGAGACCGTCCCGGATGGCAGAGCACGCCGCGAACGCCCGGACCGGGGAGCCGGAGCGTTACACGCCGCTCACGCTCGAGCCCCCGATCGCGGAGCGCTGGTACGAGGAACGCACCTACTCGTTGACGGAAGACGCCACCGGCGAGCCTTTCTACGCGCTGACGATGTTCCCGTACCCATCCGGTGACCTGCACATGGGCCATGCCGAGATCTTCTCCATCCACGACGCGCTCGCCCGCCACGCACGCATGACCGGGAAAGCGGTCCTGAACCCGATCGGCTGGGACTCGTTCGGCCTCCCGGCGGAGAACGCGGCGATGAAGCGGGGGCTGCACCCCAAGGGTTGGACCTACGCCAACATCGACCAGCAGAAGCAGTCGATCATCCGGCTGGGCTACTCGTTCGACTGGGATCGGGTCATCCACACGTCCGACCCCGAGTACTACCGCTGGACGCAGTGGATCTTCCTGCGGCTGTACGACGCCGGCCTGGCCTACCGCGCCGAGGCGCCCGTCAACTGGTGCCCGAACGACGCCACGGTCCTGGCCAACGAGCAGGTGATCGACGGCCGCTGCGAGCGGTGCGACGCGCAGGTCGTCCGCCGCCCGCTCACCCAGTGGTTCTTCCGTATCACCCAGTACGCGCAGGAACTCCTCGACGATCTCGACCGGCTCGAAGGCCACTGGCCTGAGCGGGTCCGCGTGATGCAGCGCAACTGGATCGGCCGCTCCGAGGGGGCGGAGGTGACCTTCACGGTCGCAGACAGCGGGGAGGAGGTCGTGGTGTTCACGACGCGACCCGACACGCTGTACGGGGCCACCTACTTCGTGTTCGCACCGGAGCACCCGCTGGTCGCCGAGAAGATGGGCGATGATCCCGACTACCGGGCCTTCATGGACGAGGTCTCGACACGCTCGGAGCTCGAGCGGCTGTCGACCGAGGCGCGCGGCAAGCGGGGCATCCGCCTGTCGTTCGACATGGTCAACCCGGTCAACGGCGAGCGCATCCCGGCGTTCGCCGCGGACTACGTCCTGATGGAGTACGGGACCGGCGCGATCATGGCGGTACCCGCCCACGACCAACGCGACCTGGAGTTCGCGCGCGAGCACGGTTTGCCCGTGCGGGTGGTGGTCGCCGAGGACGGCGCGCCGGACGGTGCGCCGGATCCCGAGACGATGACCACGGCGCACGTCGGTGAGGGCGTCACGGTCAACTCCGGACCCTACGACGGGTTGCCGTGGCCGGAGACGAAACGGCGGATCACGGCGGATCTGCACGAACGAGGGCTCGGACGGCCGCAGGTCAACTACCGGCTCCGCGACTGGCTGGTGTCGCGCCAGCGGTACTGGGGCGCCCCGATCCCGATCGTCCACTGCGCTTCGTGCGGCCAGGTCCCCGTCGACGACGACGACCTGCCGGTGCGGCTCCCCGACGACGTCGAGTTCTCCGGCGAGGGAGGATCGCCGCTGCCGCGTCACGACGGGTTCGTGAACACCCAGTGTCCGCGTTGTGGGGAACCCGCCGAGCGTGAGACCGACACGATGGACACGTTCGTCGACTCGTCGTGGTACTTCCTGCGCTACCTGTCACCCGACGACACCGAGCGGCCCTGGGACCCGGGACTGGTCGACCGCTGGCTGCCGGTGGACCAGTACACCGGCGGGGTCGAGCACGCCATCCTCCACCTGCTGTACAGCCGGTTCCTGGTTAAGGCTCTGCGCGACCTCGGCCAGCTGTCCTTCGACGAACCGTTCGTGCGGCTGCTCAACCAGGGGCAGGTGATCATGGAGGGCGCCGCGATGAGCAAGTCCCGCGGCAACCTGGTGGTGCCCGGCGAGGTGTACGAGCAGTACGGCGCCGACACCCTGCGGGCCACCATGCTGTTCTCGGGCCCGCCCGAGGCCGACATCGACTGGGCCGACGTCTCACCGGAAGGCGTGTACCGGTGGCTGTCGCGGGTATGGCGCCTGACGCTGGACCACCTCGACGACGACGCCGACGCCGGGAGCGCCGAACAGGTCGAGGTGCTGCGCAAAGCCACGCACCGCACCATCGCCGGTGTGTCCGACGACTACGACGCGTTCAAGTACAACACGGCGATCGCCAAGCTGATGGAGCTGTCCAACACCGTCAGCGCCGCACGTCGCGACGGGGTGCGCGGGACCGCCGTTCGGGAGGCGATCGAAGCGCTGCTGACGCTCCTGGCCCCGGTGGCGTGCTTCGTGACCGAAGCGCTGTGGGAGCGGCTCGACCATGACCGGTCGGTCCACGACACGCCGTGGCCGCAGGCGGATCCAGCACTGCTGGTCGAGGAGGAGATCCCGATCGTCGTGCAGGTCGACGGCAGGGTCCGCGACAAGTTCACGATCGAAGCCGGCACCGACCAGGCCAGCCTCGAAGCCGCCGCGCTCGCGTCCGACAACGTCGCCCGCCACGTCGAGGGGCGAGAGATCGTCAAGATCATCGTGGTCCCCGACCGCCTCGTGAACGTGGTGACCCGCCCCGGGTGACGTGAGGTCGGTCGCCGCCGTCCACAGCGCACACGGCGGCGATCCCCACCTTCGGGCTCCGGGCGGCCCACGCTTGGGGCGTGGACCCGCACCGCTCACCTGGACGTCTGCGGACCGTCGCAGCGTGGCTGGATGCCAGCCCGGCGGAGGCCGCTGGTCTAGCAGTGCTCCTGGCAGGGGCGGCGCTGGCCACCGCCCTGGTGTGGTGGTCGGGCGGTGCGCCTTCGTCCACGCTGGCAACGGCGCCCGTGTCGCTGGAGAGCCCGGCGCCAGGCCCGGTCACCGTTCACGTCGCTGGTGGCGTCGTAGACCCCGGCGTGGTGCGTCTCCCGGGCGGCGCACGGGTCGCCGATGCGATCGCCGCCGCCGGCGGCCCACGGTTCGACGCAGCGCTCGACGCGCTGAACATGGCTCGGGTCCTCACGGACGGTGAGCAGGTCGTCGTGCCGCTCACCGCTGGTCCCGGACCACCGGCGCCGACCGCTGTGGAGCCACGCGACGCTGATGGACGGGTGGATCTCAACGCCGCCACCGCTGACGACTTCGAGGAGCTGCCCGGGATCGGCCCGGTGCTCGCCGAGCGGATCGTCGCGTGGCGCGATGCCCACGGCCCGTTCGCCGACGTGGGTCAGCTCCGCGACGTCCCGGGCATCGGCGAGCGCACCTTCCAGAAGCTGGCCGAGCGGGTCTTCGTCCGGTGAGCGGCGCTCCGCGAACGGGAGAGGGTCTTCGGCCTCCTGAGACCGAGCCGGAACGGCGTTCCCGGGGGGAAGGCCCCCCGCATGGGAGGTGACCAGATCCGCGGCGCTGCGCGGGAGCGACGCGGCAGCAGCTTCCTTCCGACGCCCAAGACCGCTGTCCAGGGACGCCGGTGACCCGCTCCCCCGCGCGGCAGGCGGTGGGGCCGGTGGCGGTGTGGGCGGTCGTGGCACTGGTCGCGGCCGGAGCGATCTCCCAGCTGCTGGCCCGCGCCGGTCCGGTCCTCGCTGCGCTGGTCACGGCCGTGGGAGTCGTGACCGCAGCGGTCGCCGCGCATGCCGGTCCCCGCGCCCGTCGCGGTCTGGCGT
>JALYHG010000111.1 GCA_030776725.1 Actinomycetota bacterium | reverse complement strand
CCGCATCGACCACGTCCACAGGGCCGTCTGCGCCGCGACCGCGGCCGGCGTCACGCTTGTCGCCGCGGCCGGGAACGACGCGGAGGACGCCGCTAACTATCATCCGGCGGCCTACCCCGAGGTCATCGCCGTCTCGGCGCTGGCGGATTCGGACGGCCGCCCCGGAGGCTTGGGGCCGCCGCCTGCGTGCCTTGCCGGCTCGCTCGACGATCATCTCGCGTTCTTCTCGAACTTCGGGAGCGTCGTCGACATCGCCGCGCCAGGCGTCTGCATCTCCTCGACGTATCCCGGCGGAAGGTACGCGACAAGTTCCGGCACGAGCTTCGCCGCTCCGCTCGTCGCAGGCGCGGCCGCGCTACTCAAGGCGCGCAACCCAAGCTGGTCGCCGCAGACGATCCGCCAGCAGCTGTTGACGACCGCCGAGACGGGACCGATCCCCGGCGACCCGGACGCTTTCTCCGAAGGCGTGCTGAACGTGAGCTCATACTGAAGCAACGGCCTGGTCACGCGCGTCCGAGCTCAGTGGCCCATGAGAACCAGAAGATGCCCCGGCGGTCCGTCCTATGTCGTCCGAGACGGCTGCGAGCATGGCCTTGCTCACGCTACGTCGCCGTTCCGGCGATTTCGAGTTCCGTCCGGGGCCAACCGGGCGGATCTCACTCGTTAGGGAGGAACTTGAGCAGATGGGGCGGACGGTAGAACCCCGCGATTTGGAGGGTCCTTTAGTTATCCAAAGGTAGCGGCGTCGGGACGGCCGCTACGGCGCACCGCGGCGCTCTACGCCGGGGTTATCCACAGGCCAGCACGTTCCCGCGAGGCCGATATCGCCAATAGGTGGTCGTCCGTCCGACTCTGGGCGGATCGTGCCTGCTGCGCCGGGATGACTCGCGATTCCTCTGACTTCGTGTCTTCCCTACGACTTGTCTCCCGGTACGGGAGGTCCGGCTGCCGAGGTGACCTCATAGAAGCCTGCACGGTCGCTCAAAACAGTGCTGTCCCCGGCAGCCGCCTCCTACGACGAAGGAGGATAGGCAGTGGAGTGCGCGGTTGCCGGTCGAAGAAGGGCGTCTGCCCCGACCATCCGGACGCGGGCGTCAACCAGGTGTGGGTCGACGAGCAGCTGAACCCGGGCCTGGTCGACTGGCCGGCGGCGCAGGTCCCGCTGCGCGAGCAGGGGATCTCCTCGTCGGCGGGGTGCGGACGAGGCGCCGGGTGTCCAAGCGCCTCTCGGACGTGCTTGCTGGGCACGACAACACGATCCGTGTGAAGCACCCCTTGCGGCCGCTCGCCGTCGCAATGGCCGGCCGCGACGTCTACGACCCGTACAAGGACTGAGGGCGGCGCAAGCGGCCCTCAGTCGTAGTTGGACGCTGCGGCCCGGCCCTCCGTCAGGGCGACGATCCTGCGAGGGGCCCGATCGTCGCATCGACACGCCGGAGGCCACGCGGGATCGGCGCGGGAGGTACGCGGTAGGCCATCGCTTGCAGAAGAAACCGCTGCGAGATCAGACCATCACCATCCTGCTGCTGAAAGACGCCCGGCGGTCTGGGCCAGTCATCTGCCCTGCGGGCATCTGCGGCTCTGAGCGGGCCTGGCTGGCTACTTCCGGTGCGGGATGAGCGCGGGATGAAGACAGGCCGGCGGTCGATTGCGCCACCGCAGCTAAGGAAAAGAGCCTGATTTGCATGGAGTTTACGGGAGCGACGGGACTCGAACCCGCGACCTCCGGCGTGACAGGCCGGTCTTGGCGATTCAGGGCTCGCCGGATGTAGGCGGGGGTCACCGTCTACAGCAGGACTTTTCGGGGATGACCTTGCTGGGATTGCCGGGGACCTGCAGGAGGTTCCGGCGGCCTCCTGCGGATGTCTGCGGGATGGACTCGTTGCGCGCACCGCAAACTGGCGGATATCTCCGGTACGAGGTCGTTCTCTCGTCCTTCATCGCACTCGAAGCCGCCTCAACGAAAGACGTGGCTATCGGCGGTCGTTGAAGCCGTGGTCGACCATCAAAGCTCTCTCGGCCGCGCGTCGCGAATCCGGTCGACCGCCCAGGTCGGCTGCCTCGGCCGTGAGAAACCGCTGAAACAGGCGGAAACCGTTGCCGCCGGTTGCGACCGCGCCGCCGGCCGGACCGGGCGAGCGTGTCGGCGAACCCGTACGTCGTTGCGGCTCGACAGGCGTCGTGACGAGAGGCCGGTCTTCTCAGTAGAGCATCATCCCCCTATTCGACCCTTGGGCGGATAGCCATTGGGGTCGCGCTCGTCGGTCCCGTGCGCCCGCTCCTTGGCGTTGGAGTGGCCGTCGCCGTCCATGTCGGGATCGCACACGTCACCCTTGCCGTCACCATCGATGTTGGACTGGTCGGCGTTGGCGTGCCTCGGGCAGTTGTCGTCCACGTCGGGCACGCCGTCGCCGTCTGTGTCCGGCCCAACGATCACCGTCCGCGACGTCGCGGCGAGGACCTGCTCTTCGTCCTCCCACTCGATGCGCAGCTCGTGCGTGCCCTCTGCGACCTGCACGGGGATGTCGAAGGTATCCGGGCCGTTGGCCGTGTCCACGTCCTGGCTGGCGGCGAGCACGCCGTCGACGTAGACGTGGACGTGCTCGGTCGCGCCGATCGGGCAGCCGTCGGCTCCGGTGCCGGGCTCGTCCGGGCAGACGTCATCGGGGTCGGCCACGCCGTCGCCGTCGCCGTCCGGGCACCCGGTCGGCGCCACGCCCTGGATGTCGGGGCAGCGGTCGCGGCTGTCGGTGACGCCGTCGCCGTCCGTATCGGGGTCGACGGTCGCGATCAGCGTGTAGGTGACGCCGGTCGCCTGCGTGACGAAGTACGGCTCGACGCGGATCTCGAGTCGACCCTGGACGTCTCCGAGGGCGACGCGCTCGGGGTTGCTCAAGGACGCTCCACCATTCCCGGAGTTCGCCGCCCCTGTCACGTAGAGGTCAAGGTCGTTCGTCCCGGTCTCGTCGATCCACTCCAGGGTGAACTCGACTGTGCTCTTGACCGGCACGTCCAGCGTGAAGCGGTGGCTCGAATCCAGCCCCAGGTCGTCCCTGGTGCCGAAGCTCGAGTCCTGCGGGTAGAACGTGTTCCCGCCCTCGCGCTCGAACCGGATCGGCTCGGAGGCGTAGGGCTCGAGCGTCGGCAGGCCCACCGAGCTCAGCACGTGGGAGTTGGCGACGCCCACCGTCCCGCCGAGCTCCGGTGCCCGGTCGTCGACCACGCCCGTGGTGAGCGCTCCGTAAGCCGTCTGGCTGCTCACGAAGTACGGCGAGACGATGCCGGCCGCGGCCAGGTAGTCACGCGGGACGTGGAACCGCACGGTCTTCGCCGCGAGGTCCCAGCTGGAGGTGCCGGCGGGCATGTAGGCGCCGGCCCCGTTGTCCCAGGTCCTGGGGTTGTTGTCGATCGGGTAGCGGACGAACGAGTCGAGCCTCCGCCCGTCGATGACCACGCTGTAGACCGTCGCGCTCAACACGCTCGTCGTCGGCCAGATGTCGGCGAGCCGCATCGTCACGTCGAGGTGTGTCGCCGTGGCGGCGACGCTGAGATCGAGGATCTCGGTGATGGGCGTGGTCGCGTCGTTGTCCGCGTCGTTGTAGAAGCCCGTCGGTTCCGTCGGGGTCTCGTCGAGCGAGATCCGCTCGACGGTTCCGGTGACGTCGAACGCGCCGTCGGTCGACCTGGCGCCGTCCTCTGGCGAGGTGACGATCAACTCCGGGCGCGTGGAGGCCACCGGCTCCGGCGTCCAGTCCGTGCGCGCCCCCGGAACGGGACCGAGGTCCGGCTGCGGGCAGTCGAGAGGCGAGCCGGTGCCGGACGCGTAGAGGTGGTCGTCAGGGTGCTGGACCTGGAACGGGTTGCCTCCCTGGCCGATCTGGTCGTTGGCGACCAGTCGGTCGGCGCCGTCGACCGTCCCGTCGCCGTTCACGTCGAGGTAACGGCTCATGCGAATGGCCACGCCCTCGACGTCGAGCGTCGAGACGCACTTGTTCAGGCCGGCCGGATCGTCGCTGTACGCCATGATGTCGTTGGTCGGCACCACGCCCCAGGCGCCCTCGGCGCCGTCACCGACGTGACCGATCGTCAGGCAGTGCCCGAACTCGTGGGACACGAGGTCGAAGAGGTTGAAGACGTCGATGTGCTCGGGCGCCGGGTCGATCGCGCCGTTGATCGCGAAGCAGATGTTGCCGCCGGCGCCGCCGCAGTCTTCGACGTACGTTCCGGTCCGCTCTTCATGGTGACTGTCGAAGCCTGGGAGGTTCTCCCAGTACTCGAAGTCGAACGGGTTCTGCACGTTGTGGCACGGCACCAGGTTCTCGTTGGTGAACACGAAGTCCACCGGGTCGACCCCGATGCCCACGCCGCCGACCGGGTTGGTGGCGATCACCACGATCTCCGGGTCCACGATCGGGTAGGT
>JALYHG010000110.1 GCA_030776725.1 Actinomycetota bacterium | reverse complement strand
CGATACCATCCGTGACGGCGGTGATCTCGGTCACCAGACCGTCGCGGGCCCGTAGCTCAGCTTGGCAGAGCGCCTGCTTTGCAAGCAGGAAGTCGTCGGTTCGAATCCGATCGGGTCCACCAGCGTTCTCCCCGGTCCCTGCGCGTGCCGCATGTCGTGAGATGGGTTCCGAGGCGTGCGGGATCGCTCACCGCGCGACCGATCCGTTCCGGCGCGGCCAGGGCACAGGTGTAGACTCCTTCGTCTACATCGATGTAGACTCGTGGCATGAGAGGTACGACCACCATCCGCGTCGACCGAGCGACCCACGAGGAACTCAAGCGCCTCGCGCAGCGGCGGGACAGCACCGTCACCGAAACCGTCTCGGAAGCGGTGCGTCTTCTACGGCAGGACGAGATCGGCCGCCGGTTGGCCGAGCCGTTGCAGGACGCTGAGATCGGATGGCTCGACGCTGACCTCGGGTGACGTCGTTGAGCTGGACCTGGGGGTCCCGCGCGGCTCCGAGGCGGGACTCGAACGGCCTGCGATCGTCGTGACGGCGGACCGCATCCTGCGCGCGCGCCCGAGCGTGATCCAGGTCGTTCCACTCACCAGGACGTTGCGGGGCTACGAGTCTGAGGTCACCGTGGAGCCCGACGACGTCAACGGGCTCGACGACACGTCAGCCGCACAGTGCCAGCACATCCGAGCGGTCGCAACGTCCCGGCTCGGAGCCACGCTCGGTAACGTCGGTTCGGTCGTTCTCGCGCAGGTGCGCGTCACCCTCGCCGTTCTGCTCGACTGTGACGCTCTGAGTCGGCCGGACGCACCGATCCGAACAGCGACGATCTACTCTCGCGTCAGTCCTGCTTCTGCGCGATCCGCTGGGCGAGCTCCTGCTTGTTCATCTTCGAGCGACCGTGGATGTCGAGCTCCTGCGCTCGCTCGTACAGCTCTTCCTTGCTGTGGCCCTTGACGTCGACGCCGCCGGCGGTTTCGCCACCCGGCTCGTCGGCGCCCCGCGCGGCCCGCTCGTCGGACGGACCCTTGCCGTCCTTGGGCTCCCAGTGGTCACCGACCTTCTCGAACTCATGCTTCAGCGACGAGTAGGCCGTGCGTCGCGCCCGTTCCTCGTCGCCATCGTAGGTGTCCAGAGCGCTGTTGTAGGTCTTCATGAACGTGCGCTGAGCCTTGTCCGGCGAGCGTTCGATCGTGTCAGGCAGATCGCTCTTGTCGTCGATCGGCATGGTTACCCCTCGTCGTCTCGGTCTCTTACTCCAGGATGGACACGTGGCGTGGATGGCGCCAGGCATGACCACCGACGAGGATCCGCCGCGCCTCGCGTGGCGTGACTGAACGGCCGGAGGGGGCATCCGAGCGGATGCAGCGCAGCGCGACGCGACCCGGGGTCGGCCAGGGTCGAGGCAGCCCTAACCGGGGGCCCGGGTCGGCCGGTCGACGCTGTACAGACTTCACCGATCGGCGAGTTCCGCCAACCGTTGGCTGACCGACCGCAGAGCCTGGTAGTCAGCTGCCGTCACCGCCTCGTACCGGGCCTGGTAGTCGTCGACCCGGTCGTGGTCGGGGGCGACCTCATCGAGCTGCAGTTCGAGGCTGTCGGCTGCGGTCACAGCGTCGGGGAACAGGCCGGCGCCGACTGCACCCAGTAGAGCGGCGCCCCGCCCCGTCGCCTCCTCGGTCCTGACGCGCCACACCGGGCGCCCGAGGACGGTGGCCTTGATCCGAAGAAGCAGGTCGTTGCGGGCGCCACCGCCGATGGCCCTGACCTCCGCGCCGCCGTCGTGAGTGGCGTGCTCCACGACCGTCTCGAGTGCGTTGCGGAACGCGAACGCCAGACCTTCCAGGACGCCGCGAACCAGCGCCGGAGCGCCGACGTCCGGTCGGAGCCCCATCAACGCGCTCCGCGCGACACCGGTGCCGTCCCCGCCGCGAAGGTCGGGTAGGAAGCCCACCCCGAGCGCCCCTGGCGGCACGTCGGCGGCGTCCGCGAGCAGCCGGTCGCGTTCCTCACCGCCGGCGAGCAGATCGAGGATCCAGTCCACGCTGGCTCCGGCGGCGTGCACTCCACCGGATAGGTACCAGCGGTCGGCCACGACGTGCGCCCCGCAGCTGTAGCGCTGGCGGAGCGGGTGGCCACCGGTGGGGGCACGCCGGGTCGGGACGAGGATGGATTCGGCGGTCCCCATGGAATCCAGCGCCCGCCCCGCGTCGATCACCGCCGCACCGAGCGCCCCGCAGACGTGGTCGTGACCACCTGCTGCGACCGCCGCGTCGGCGGGGAGGCCGGTCGCGGTTGCGGCGTCGTCGGTCACCGACCCCAGACGAGTGCCAGCCCACACCAGCGGCGCCAGGACAGAGGCCGGTAGCTCTGCGGCCGCCAACAGCTCCTCCGACCAGGTCAGGTGGTTCAGGTCCAGGGCAGCAGTCCGCGACGCCAACGAGTGGTCGGTGGCCTGCTCGCCCGACAGGCGGTAGGCGATGAAGTCGGCCACGTGCAGCCAGCTGCGGGTCCGGGCGAAGGCGTCAGCTTCGTGCTCGGCGAGCCAGCGCAGCTTGCACACGCTGTAGATCGGCTGGGGCCGCAGACCGGTGAGGGCAGCCAGCCGCTCGGCACCGACCGCCTCCACGAAGCGGCGTCCCTGCTCAGCGGTGCGCGGATCGAACCAGGCGATCACGTCGTACGTCGGTCGTCCGCGCTCGTCCAGCGGCACGCCAGCCTCCGCCATGCTGGCAACCGCCACACCGCGGACGGCGGCGGGGTCCTCCACCTCTGCCAGCGCCGCGCGCAGGGCGGAGACAGCAGCCTCCCAGAGCTGCTCTGGGTCGTGTTGCGCCCACCCTGACCGGGGACGGTCGGTCGGCGTTGGGACCGCCGCGTGCGCCACCGGGCGACCGCTCAGGTCGAAGATGATCGCCTTGGTGTTGGTCGTGCCGACGTCGACGCCGGCGAACAACTCGTCGCCCATGACCTCGCCTCGTCGTCGCGTCGGCTGCGACCGAGATCCCGTGTCAGCTGCGACCCGGATCACCTGTCACCGGGTGACGTCCCGCTCGTAGGCGCGCGATCAGCTGCGCACGGATGGCAACCGACTCATCGCGCCCAGACACCGACGGGTTCGTAGTCCAACGGCACGTCGACCAGGATCAGCTCGCTGGTGTCTCGAGCGTTGA
>JALYHG010000109.1 GCA_030776725.1 Actinomycetota bacterium | reverse complement strand
CGGCGGAGGGTGTGGGATTCGAACCCACGGGACGGCTCGCGCCGCCCGGCGGTTTTCAAGACCGCTGCCTTCAACCGGACTCGGCCAACCCTCCGAACCCTCGAGGATACCGCCGGCCACCGCCCCGACGGCGGTGCACCACGGCGCTCAGTCGCGGGCGAACAGCACCTCGCGACCGAGGTAGGGCTGCAGCACCTCGGGCACGGCCACCGATCCGTCGGCGTTCTGGTGGCTCTCGACCAGGGCGATCATCGTGCGCTGCACCGCCAGCGCCGTGCCGTTGAGCGTGTGGACCAGCTGGGTGCTGCCGTCGTCGCGTCGCGACCGGACCCGCAGCCGTCGCGCCTGGTAGTCGGTGGTGTTCGAGCACGAGGTGATCTCGCGGTAGGCGTCCTGGCCAGGCAACCACGCCTCGATGTCGAACTTGCGAGCCGCCGACGCCCCGAGGTCACCGGTGGCGATGTCGACTACGCGGTAGTGCAGCCCGAGCCCGCCCATGATCTCCTCCTCGATGGCGAGGATGCGCTCGTGCTCGTCGCTGGACGCGTCGGGCGCCACGAACGAGAACAGCTCCACCTTGTCGAACTGGTGTACACGGAAGACCCCGCGGGTGTCCCGCCCGTACGAGCCGGCCTCCCGACGGAAGCAGGTCGAGAACCCCGCGTACCGGACCGGGACCGCGTCGAGGATCTCGTCCATGTGCATCCCGGCCAGCGACACCTCCGAGGTGCCCACCAGGTACAGCGGATCGTCGCGCATGGCGAAGATCTGCTGTTCGTCGGTGGGGAAGAAACCCGTGCCGTACATCGCCTCGTCGCGGACCAGGACCGGGGGGATCACCGGCTGGTGGCCGTGGCGCATCGCGACGTCCAGCGCGTAGCGCGCCAGCGCGAACTCCAGCAGCGCGCCCTCACCCTTGAGGTAGAAGAACCGCGCCCCGCTCACCTTGGCAGCGCGGGCCAGGTCCAGCGCACCCGGTGGCTCCAGGAGCTCGACGTGGTCTCGGACACCGAAGTCGAACTCCGGCTTGGACCCTTCGCGGCGGAGCTCGACGCTGTCATCCTCGCCACCGGCGGGCGCGTCCGGATGCGGGAGGTTGGGGATCGCGGCCAGGACCTCGTCACGGGCCTCGGCGACCGCGGCCTGCTCCTCCTCCGCCCGACGCAGCGGTTCTTTGAGCTCAGCCGCGGCTGCGATCAGCTCCTGGCGTTCCTCCGGTGGCGCGGTCCCGATCGCCCGGGACCGGGCGTTCTGCTGGGCGCGCAGCCCCTCCACCTCGGCGGTGACCTCCCGCCAACGGCGGTCGAGGTCGATCACACGCTCGACGTCGCTGCGGGCGATGTCACGGCGCGCCAACGCCGCGATCACCGCCTCGGGATCGTCACGCAGGAGTCGGACGTCGATCACGGTGGGCGAGGCTACGCCACACACGTCCCCGCGGCACCGGCCGCGTCACCGAGGCAGCGGCCGCCCCGGGCAGACAGCGACCGCATCACCGACCCCGCGGACGCCCCGGGCAGACAGCGACCGTCTCGCGCACAACGACGCGTCATCGGCGGATGCGCTCGCGCCACTGCCCCAGCCACTCGGCCGCCTCACGGTACGCGGCGTCGTCAGCGGCGATGCGTCGCGATTCCTCCGGTTGGCGCGCGCCCGACCGCCGGTAGGAACCCAGCACCTTCACCTCGCGGTGGGTGCGTTTCACCGCGGCGAGGGCGTCACCGACCCGTTCGTCGGCCAGGTGACCCTCCACGTCGACGAAGAAGCAGTACTCGCCCAGCTCCTCCTTGGTGGGCCGCGACTCGATCTTGGTCAGGTTCAGGTCGCGCTCGGCGAAGATCTCCAGCAGCTGCAGGAGCGCACCCGGCCGGTTCTCCTCGATGAACACCACCAGCGAGGTCTTGTCCCACCCCGTCGGCCGCGGCAGATCGTGGCCGACCACCACGAACCGGGTCACGTTGCCCTCCCGGTCGGCGACGTTGCGGGCCAGGACCTCGAGGCCGTACCGCTCGGCCGCGAGTTGGTTGACCACCGCCAGCTCGGGAGCGTCCGAGTCGGCGACGTGTTCTGCCGCCCGCGCGGTCGAGGTCGACGCGATCCGCTCCGCGTCGGGCAGGTTCGCCGACAGCCACCGTCGGCAGGCGGCCAGGGCGACCTCGTGGGAGCGCACCGTCACGACGTCGTCGAAAGCGACGCCGGGGCGGACGGCTGCCACCAGATGCACCGGCAGCTCCAGCTCAGCCTCGATCAGCAGCTCGACCTCGAACGCGAGCGCATCGAGGGTCACGCTGACCGGGCCCTGGAGCGTGTTCTCGATCGGGACGACGCCCCGCTCGACCCGGTCGTCGGCGACCGCTCGGAGAACGTCCAGGACGTCGGGGAGCTCGACAAGGTCGCGGTCGGCGCCCGCGACCAGCCGAGCTGCGGTCTCGGAGAAGGTGCCGGGAGGACCCAGGTACGCCAGCGTCACGGCGGTCTACGACGCCGCCCGGCCACGGCGGCGTCGCGGCGGGTTCACCACGGCCTGGCGCTCGCCGGTGAGCGCGGCGTCGATCGCTGCTTCCTCCTCCGGCGACAGGTTGTAGGAGCTGGTCCCGCCAATCACCGGCTTGGCGTAGGTCCGCGCCTCGGTCCGCCCGTTGATGGATGACAGCACGACCCCGTCGCCGGACTCGTCGAGGAGCGCCGCGGAGAACGACAGCGCCCCGCCCATGTCGTCGAACGCGTCGTAGCGGACGACGCCGACACGTGACACAGCCGCACGCAACAGGTTGCGCAGGTGCTCGGTGTTGCGGTGCACCACCGCGATCGCCTCGCGCAGCTGCTCAACCTCGCCGAAGCGGCGTTCGAGGACCTAGAAGAGGTCCTCGCGTCGGGCCGGGTCGAGGACCGCGTCGTAACCCGTGCGCAGGCGCCTCAGGCGGAGGGCCACGACCGTCAGCGCGCTCGCGAGGACGACGACGCCGATGAGCGAGACGATCGTGAGGAGGGCGAGGAGCTGGTCCGAGAACTGCACCGAGGCGTCCCTGTTCGAGCTGGACAGCATGGTACCGAGCACAGCGTCCCATCTAGCGACGGTGCCGTCGACATCTAGACTCGCCCGGCACAGATGGAAGGGACGTCCGATCCTCCGGCAGGCCCCGCCGCGTTGGCTGACGGCCGCGTTGCTGATCGTGCTGGCATCCCTGACGTCCACCGCCACGGCCCTGAGCGGTGAGAGCGGCGGCGAGCAGGACGACCGACAGCCTGGCGTGTTCGGCACCCTCCAGACGGCCGACGAAGAACCCCTCAAGGGGGTCGAAGTCACCGTCTCCGGCGAGGACAGCGGCTTCCAGGAGACGGTCGAGACCGACGCCGACGGGGAGTGGAGTGTCGACGTTCCCCGCAGCGGGACCTACGTCATCGAGATCAACGAGGACACGCTCCCCGAGGACGTCGGCCTGAAGAACCCCGACAACAATCCCACGACGATCACGGTCCGCGACAACCGACGGCGCGTCCTGTTCCCGATGGGCGAGAGCGCGAGGGGCGGCTTCGACTTCCCGTTCCGGCCCCTCGCACAGCGGCTGGTCGACGGCATCAAGTTCGGTCTGATCATCGCCATCACGTCCGTAGGGTTGTCGTTGATCTTCGGGACGACGGGCCTGATCAACTTCGCGCACGGCGAGTTCGTCACGTTGGGCGCGATCGTCGCGTGGTTCCTCAACGTCCAGGGACCGCAGCTGCACCTGGTGTTCGCCGCCATCCTCGCCACGGCGGTCGGTGGGGTGTTCGCGGGCGGCCTGGAGGCGGGCATGTTCGCGCGGCTGCGAGCGCGACGGGTCGGTGGCTTCCAGTTCCTGGTGATCACGATCGGTCTGTCGTTGCTGATGCGGCACGTGCTGGTGCTGTGGTACGGCAGCCGCCAATCGCCCTACGCCCAGTACACGGTGCAGCAGCGGATCCGGTGGGGGCCGGTCGCCGCGACCCCCCGCGATCTCGCCGTGATGGCCCTCTCCGCCGCGATCCTGGTCGGCGTGGCGATGATGCTCCAGCGCACCCGCATGGGTAAGGCGACGCGCGCCGTGGCCGACAACCCGGACCTGGCCGAGTCGTCCGGGATCAACGTGGCGCGCGTGATCCTGGTGGTGTGGATCGTCGGCGGGGCGCTCGCCGCCATCGGCGGCGTGTTGCAGGGCCTGGTCACCGCCGTCGAGTGGACCATGGGGTTCCGACTGCTCCTGCTGATGTTCGCCGCGGTGATCCTCGGGGGTCTGGGCACCGCGTACGGCGCGATGGTCGGCGGTCTGGTGATCGGGATCGTCAGCCAGGTCAGCACCGTGTGGCTACGGGCGGAGCTTCAACACGCCTGGGCTCTGCTCGTGCTGGTGCTCGTCCTGCTGATCCGTCCCCAGGGGATCCTGGGACGCAAGGAGCGGCTGGGGTGAAACCCGGGGGGCTGTGGTAGGTCGATCACCGCCGGCGCCGCGGACAGGAGCTGACCGCCCATGCAGTGGGACGTCGTCTTCGGCAACGGCCTCCGTGAGGCGTTCGGTCCCCAGGCGGCCTGGTTCGCGCTGATGGCGATCGGGTTGAACGTCCACTACGGGTACACGGGGCTGCTGAACTTCGGTCAGATCGGGTTCGCGATGGTCGGCGCCTACGGGGTCGGCATCGCGGTGCAGATCTTCGGGCTGTCGCTGTGGGTGGGGATCGTCGTCGGGATCGCGGCGGCGCTGGTCCTCGCGGTTGCACTGGGGTTGCCGACCCTGCGGCTGCGTGGCGACTACTTCGCGATCGTCACCATCGCGGCGGCCGAGGTGATCCGTCTGGTGTTCGGGTCGAACGCCTCCGGGGACCTCACCGGGGGGCCGTTCGGGCTGCGCAACGTGGCGAACGCCTTCTACGAGCTCAACCCGCTGACCCCTCGCCGCTACACCGTGTTCGGTAACTGGTCGTACCTGCACGGCCAGCTCTGGTCGATGCTGGTGACCTGGGTGCTGGTCGCGGCGGCCACCTACTTCGTGTACCTGCTGATGCGCAGCCCGTGGGGACGGGTGATCCGCGGCATCCGTGAGGACGAGGATGCGGTGCGCAGCCTCGGCAAGAACGCCTTCTGGTACAAGATGCAGAGCCTGATGATCGGCGGTGCGATCGGCGGCCTGGGCGGCATCATGCTGACGATCCAGACCTCGGCGGTCACGCCCCTGACGTTCCGGCCGCAGCAGACCTTCTTCGCCTACGCCATCCTGATCGTCGGCGGAGCGGCCACCACGTTCGGGCCGGTCATCGGGACGATGATCTTCTGGTTCTTGTTCAGCGGGGTCACATCGATGCTCCGTCAGCTCGCCTCCCAGGGGCTGGTGCCACCGATCATCGCCACGGAGAGCTCGATCGGGGCGCTGGTGCTGGCGCTGGTCGGGCTGGCTGTCATCCTGCTGATGATCTACCGGCCGCAAGGTATGTTCGGCAGCGAACGGGAACTGATGCTCGATGTCTGAGCCGGATCCCACCTCCGCATCTGGCCGCGCGGCGGCGCTCGCCGACGTCCCGGCGGAGCCGGGGGCGCCCAAGCCCGACCCGATCCTGGTCGTCGATGACGTCCACCGCCAGTTCGGTGGCCTGGTGGCGGTCGACGTCGATCACCTCGAGATCCAACGTGGGGTGGTCACCGCCCTGATCGGTCCCAACGGGGCCGGCAAGACCACCTTCTTCAACCTGTTGACCGGGTTCGACGACCGCGACCGCGGAACCTGGCAGTTCGACGGCGTGGAGATCCAGGGCAGGCCGTCGTACCAGGTCGCGCAGGCGGGGATGGTACGCACCTTCCAGCTGACCAAGGTCCTGTCGCGGTTGACGGTCCTGGAGAACATGAAGCTCGGCGCCACCGGGCAGGGCGGCGAGAGCCTGTGGCGGGCGCTGTTGCGGCGCAGCTGGGCGTCTCAGGAGCAGCAGATCGAGGAACGCGCTCACGAGGAGCTCGAGCGGTTCGATCTGGCGCGCATGCGTGACGAGTACGCCGCGACGTTGTCCGGCGGGCAGCGCAAGCTGCTGGAGTTGGCACGCGCCTTGATGGTGCAGCCGACGCTGGTGATGCTCGACGAGCCGATGGCGGGTGTGAACCCGGCCCTCGCCCAGACCTTGCTCGACCACATGCTCAAGCTCCCCGACCGGGGCATGACGGTGGTGTTCGTCGAGCACGACATGGACATCGTGATGAACATCAGCGACTGGATCGTCTGCATGGCCGAAGGGCGGATCATCGCCGAGGGACCGCCCGACAGAATCGCCAACAACGACGCCGTGATCGATGCGTACCTCGGCCGCCACCACGATCATCCGGGCGGCGCCCGCTGAGACGAGCGCTGGTGGTGTTCCCAGCCGCGCTCGTGATGGACACGTCGAACAGGAGCTGATCGTGACAGACGACCGGCCGGTCGACTCGACAGCCGACCGCCGCGACAGCCGCCGACCGCTCCTGGAAGCCAAGAGGATCGTCGCCGGTTACCTGCCCGAGGTCGACATCCTCAACGGCTGCGATCTCGAGCTGTACAGCGGCGAGCTGGTGGGCATCATCGGACCCAACGGCGCCGGCAAGTCCACGCTGGTGAAGGCGATCTTCGGCCTCGTCCCCGTGCGAGCAGGGTCGGTCGTCCTGGCCGGTGAGGACATCGCCTCCTTGACGCCCCACGAACTGGTGGCACGGGGCGTCGGGTACGTCCCCCAGACCAGGAACGTCTTCCCCTCGCTGACGATCGAGGAGAACCTCCAGATGGGGGTGTACCTCCAACCCGCCTCGTTTCCGGAACGCTTCGCGTACGTCAGCGAGCTGTTCCCGCTGCTGCGGCACCGGGGCAGCCAGCGGGCCGGGGACCTGTCCGGAGGCGAACGTCAGATGGTGGCGATGGCCCGGGCCATGATGATGGAGCCGCGGGTGCTGCTCCTCGACGAGCCCTCCGCCGGCCTCTCCCCCAACCTGCAAGACGACACCTTCCACCGGGTGCAGACGATCAACCAGGCGGGGGTCTCGATCGTGATGGTGGAGCAGAACGCCCGCCGCTGCCTGCAACTGTCCGACCGCGCCTACGTGCTCGACCAGGGCAACAACGCCTACACCGGCACCGGTGATGAACTCCTCCACGATGAGAAGGTGATCGACCTCTACCTGGGCACGCTGTCCCGCGTCGAGTAGGACGTGCCAGAGGGGCCGAGGCACTCGCCCCGACCCCTCTGCGTGTCTGCGACGGACCGACCGCTTTACTGCGGCGTCGGTGTCGCCCCGGTCTCGAGGTCGACCCGCTCGGAGCGGACGAGCGTCAACTCTCCTCCTTCGTACCTCGCCACCGCGTAGGTGGTCACGGTCGGGTTGCCGAGGTTGCCCTCGCCCGGGGGTTGACTCAGCTCGATCTCACCGGAGGCCCCGTCGTAGTCGATGTCCTGGCCGTCATCGAGGAGCTGCTTGCACGACGCGAAGTCGGTGCACTTCTCGCCGCCCCTGGTGAGGTCGACGATCAGGTCGGCGAACTGCGACGAGTCGTCGGTCTGAGCCTGCTCGGCAGCCAGGGCCAGGATCGTGACGCAGTCGTAGGCCTGGCCCCCGTAGATGAACTCGCGCTTGGCCTCCGCCGGCAGGGACTCGTTGAGGCGCTCGTTGAACTCCTGCGAGCCGGATGCCCCGATGACCTTCATGCCGTCGAGGATAGAGACGTCTCCTCCCTCCCCGGCCGCGAACTCCGGTAGGCGCCCGGAGAACACGCCGTCCGCGCCGTACACGGCCGACATGTCGAAGTCGGTCTCGGCGAGCCGGCGCAGGAACGTTGCGCCCTCACGGAAGGCGATCAACACCACCGCGTCGGGGTCGTTCTGGGTGACCGTGTTCACCTGCGTGTCGAAGGTCTGCTCCTCCTCGGTGTACTCGACGGTGGCCAGAACCTCAGCGTTCAGCGCCTGGAGCTCCTCGGCCACCAGGTCGGCGAGGTTCTGACCGTAGGAGTCAGAGCGGTTGACGATCACGACGGACGAGTGGCCGTCGCGGGTCACGATCTCGTCGGCGATGACCGGAGCGACCGCGTCATCGGGCGCCACCGTGCGGAACATGAACGCCGCGTTGGGCTGCGTGAGGAACTCCGACGACGTCGCCGACGGTGAGCAGTTGACGATCTGGTTCTGGAACAGAACGTCGAGGAACGACAGCGTCACGCCCGATGCGGCCGCCCCGACGATCACGTCGGAACCTGACGCGAGCAGGCTGTTGACGTTCGGGCCGGCGACCGTGGGGTCGGTGCCCGAATCCTCCTCGAGCAGGCGGACGTCGCGTCCGAGCACGCCACCGGCCTCGTTGATGTCATCGATGGCCATCTGTGTGGCGTGGATCATCGAGACGCCCAGGTAGTCGAGGAACCCCGACTCCGGCAGGACCCGGCCCATGGTCAACTGCCCGTCGCCCCGCCCGGTCACTTCCACCTCTTCGGTGGGGGTCGGGGTCCCGGGTCCGGGCGCGAGCCCCTCCCTATCCGCTTCCTCGCCGTCGGGACAGGCGGTGAGCCCCAAACTCAGAACGGCCACCACGGCCGCCGTGCGCATCAACCTGGTGCGCTCCATGTTCCCTCCTGCTCGTCGATGTCCGCACACCGTGCGGCGTCCGTCCGCGGCGGGGAACTGCATCCGGCCGCGCCCCGCACGTCGCGGAGTCCGACCCATCCTACGACTGTGATAGGAGGAATCAAGGAGCGTACGGTGTCCCGAGGGCGGCCACAGACAACCGTCACAGGAGGGCCGTCACCGAGGGACGGCACCCAGCACGGTCACACGAGGAACGACCGCCCCGTCGTCGCCGGGCGGTCGTTGCGAGCCGTTAACCGATCAGGCGGCCGGCGACTCGGTCGCCTCAGGAGACGTCACCCCGCCGGTCGTGGTCTCTGGCGGCGTCGTCTCCTCCGTGCCGCCTCCGCCACCGCCACAAGCCACCGCCCCGAACGCGAGCGCAGCTGCGGCCGTGGCGCCAACGGCGGCACGGACGAGCTTCGAGCTGACCATCATCATCGTCCCTCTCTCACGATCTCGTTGAGAAAGGGTCCCCGGCCCCCGCGCCGATGGCCCTTTCCGCGGGTGCAGCCCCACTGGACGGCGGTGCGCCCCACTGGCCGTGCCCGGCGCAGTGTCGCGGGGCGGAGGTCGCACCGGGCGCAGGTGCGCCCCCCGTTGGGAGGTGTCCGTACGCCCGGTGTCGTGGTTCCCAGCGATGGCGCGATCAGGTCGCCGGCAGCTCCTCCGCGGGGGTCTCGACCTCGACCTCGGTCTCGGTCTCCGTCGGCGTGGTCTCGACCTCGCC
>JALYHG010000108.1 GCA_030776725.1 Actinomycetota bacterium | reverse complement strand
GGGTGGCGCTCGTGGCCCGCGACGACGACCCGGCCGACGCCGTGACGGGCGGTGCCGCCGCCGGCACCCGGGGACTGCCGATCCTGCTCACGTCGAAGGCCGGCCTGCACGGCGCGACCGCCCAGGCGCTCGCCGAACTCGGCATCAGCCGCACGCTGATGCTCGGCGGCACCGCCGCCCTCGAGCAACCGGTGGAGGATGCCCTGCGGGCGCACGGCCGCAACCCCGAGCGGGTGTTCGGCCGGAGCCGGACGGAGACGTCGGTGGCGATCGCACGTCACGGCAACCTGTGGGCGCGGACCACCCTGCCGAAGCGGGCGGCGTTCGTCGGTCTGAACGGCTACCACGCGGAGACCTGGGCGCTGGCCTTGTCGGTCGCCCCGTTCGCCGCCTACCTCGACGCGCCGGTGCTGCTGACCACCGCCGCCGACGTGCCGATCGGAGCGCCGGTCCCAGGGCGGCCGGGGGAGCCCGGTTGGTACCTGTCGCACCTGCTGGTGGCCGACGGTGCCAGCCCCGTGGACCTCACCTTCGTGTACGTGGGGATCGGCCGCTGGTCCGACCGCCACGCTGCGGAGAGCTTCCGCTCCTACGTCCTGCTCGGGGCGTAGCCCCGTACCCGGCGGGGCCGGCGGTTGCCGGTCGTGCGGGTCTGTGGAACACTGGACACGAGGCGGCGTAGCCGCCTTCACCGTGCCCGTTCGGGCGCCTGGTTGAGTGAGACGGTCGAACTGAACGATGAGCTCGTCGGGTTCCGACCATGTCGGACCCGCGAAGCCACCGGCGGTGCGACGACCCGGTGCGACGACCAGGTCCGGTTCCCCGCATCGGCGTGCAGCCGAGCGCGGACGACCGGCGGCGCCCCGCAGGGTGCCGGGCGCGGCGGGACAGGGCCAGCAAGGAGGCGACGTGGCGGTCACGCTCCCCGACGACAAGCAAGCCATCATCGACAAGTTCGCGCGCCAAGAGGGCGACACCGGGTCGCCGGAGGTACAGGTCGCGCTGCTCACGGCGCGGATCAGCCACCTCACCGAGCACCTGAAGGCCCACCACAAGGATCACCACTCCCGTCGGGGCCTGCTGATGCTCGTCGGCCAGCGCAAACGCCTGCTCGGCTACCTGCGTGGCACCGACATCGAGCGCTACCGGGCGCTCATCGCGGAGCTCGGGCTCCGCCGCTAACCAACGACAGCGAGGCCGGGGTGACCCGGCCTCCCGACTGACCGTACTGACGAAAGAGGCATCCGACGCGTCGGTCGTCAGTGGAGACGGGTGAGAGCGCGGTCGGGGCCGAGGTGGGCTCCAACGGCGAACACTCAGACGCCTCCACTGAAGACCGGCGACCCGGACGGCCTCTCCCCGGTCCGACCAGACCTCGGCCCGGTGCAGACAGCGGCGGTCCACGGACCGCGGAAGGAGGCCCCAGTGGGCAGGCTCGGCACGATCGAACACACCGTCACCGTCGATGGCAGGAGCCTGCGCTTCGAAGGCGGCCGACTCGCTCAGCAGGCCGGTGGGTCGGTCGTCGCATCGATGGGTGACACGACCGTCCTGACCACCACCACGGCCGGAGCGGTCAAGGAGTTCCTGGGCTTCTTCCCTCTCACCGTCGACGTCGAGGAGCGGATGTACGCCGCCGGGAAGATCCCCGGCGGGTTCTTCAAGCGTGAGGGGCGCCCGTCGGAGAACGCGATCCTCACCGCGCGGCTGATCGACCGTCCGCTGCGCCCGACGTTCGCTGACGGTCTGCGCAACGAGATCCAGATCGTCAACACCGTGCTGCAGACGGGACAGGTCGACCCCTACGACGTGGTGGCGATCAACGCGTCGTCGGTGTCGACGCTGCTGGCGGGGATCCCGTTCGACGGTCCGGTCGCTGCTGTGCGCTACGGCCTGCACCGTGACGGGACCTGGACGGCGTTCCCCACCTTCGAGGACCTCGACTCCGACATCGTCTTCCAGATGGTCGTCGCGGGACGCGTCGACGAGGGCGGCGACGTGGCCATCCTGATGGTCGAGGCCGACGCCACCGTGCACGCCTGGAAGCTGATCGAAGACGGGGCGCCGGAACCGACCGAGGAACTGATCGGCGACGGCTTGGAGCAGGTCAAGAGCGTGCTGCGTCAGTTGTGCGAGGCGCAGACCGCGTTCGTCGAGAAGGTCGGGGCGCGCGAGACGTCGCCCGAGGACTTCCCGATCTTCGTCGACTACACCGACGAGGTGCTCGCCCACGCCGCCCGGTTCGAGGACCGGCTGCGCGAGGCGTACACCCGTCCGGGGACCAAGAAGGAGAAGAACGCCCACGTCGCGGCCGTGCGTGACGAGGTCATCGCCGACGTGCGGACCAACGGTCCCGCCAACCTCGACGAGGACGAACGGGGCAAGCAGGCCAAGCAGGCTTTCCGGAGCCTGGAGAAGACGGTCGTGCGCAAGCTCGTCAGCGAGACCGAGACGCGCGTGGACGGCCGCGGACCGGGCGACATCCGGTCGTTGACCGCCGAGGTCAACGTCCTGGACAAGGTCCACGGGTCCAGCATCTTCGAGCGCGGCGAGACCCAGGTCGTCAACGTGCTGGCGCTGGGCGCGCTCCGCGAATCCCAGCGGCTGGACACGCTCGCCCCCGAGGAGGAGAAGCGCTACATCCACCACTACAACATGCCGCCGTACTCCACGGGCGAGGCCGGCCGGATCGGCTCGCCGAAGCGCCGCGAGATCGGTCACGGGCTCCTCGCCGAGCGTGCGGTGCTGCCGGTCGTCCCCGATGAGGACGCCTGGCCGTACGCGATGCGGCTGGTGTCGGAGGTGGTCAGCTCCAACGGGTCGACGTCGATGGCCAGCGTGTGCGCATCGACGCTGTCGCTGATGGACGGCGGGGTGCCGATCCACGCCCCGGTCGCCGGGATCGCGATGGGGCTGATCAAGGAGGGTGACAGCTACACCACGCTGACCGACATCCAAGGGGTGGAGGACTTCTTCGGCGACATGGACTTCAAGGTCGCCGGCACGGACAACGTCGTCACCGCGTTGCAGCTCGACACCAAGCTCACCGGCATCCCGGCGGACGTCCTGGCGTCCGCACTGCTGCAGGCCCGCGAGGCACGGCTGAAGATCCTCGAGGTCATGGTCGCCACGATCGGCGAGCCACGGACCGAGGTGAAGCCCAACGCCCCGCAGGTGATGACGATCCACATCCCGATGGACAAGATCGGCGAGGTGATCGGCCCCAAGGGGAAGATCATCCGCGAGATCACCGAGGAGACCGGCGCCGACATCGACGTGGACGACGACGGTGTCCGCGGGATCGTCCGCATCTACGCCGCGCAACGCGATCAAGCTGACGCCGCTGCCGACCGCGTGAACGCGATCGCGAACCCGGTCGTACCCAAGGAGGGCGAGCGCTACCGCGGGACGGTCGTCAAGACCGTGGACTTCGGGGCGTTCGTGTCGCTGACGCCCGGCGTGGACGGTCTGCTGCACATCTCCAAGATCGGGCAGAAGGCCGGGAAGCGCCTGGACCACGCCGAGGAGGCGCTGTCGGTCGGCGACACCGTGTACGTCGAGGTGAAGGAGGTCCGCGCCGGCGGGAAGTACTCGCTGGACTTCGTCGACGAGGGTCAGGAAGGCGACGGTGAGCGCCGCGAGGCAGAGGCCGCGGCCGAAGCAGGCCAACGGGGAAGCGGCGAGCGCGGCGAACGCGACCGCGGCGACGACCGTCAGCGTGACCGCGGACGGCGCGAGGGCGACCGCGGCGACGACGCTGGACGCGTCCGCACCCGGACCCGCAGCCGCGAGTAGACCGGCCTGACGCGAGCGTCCGCGAGGCGCCCGCGGCAGTGGCCCGCGAACCTGGCCCGCGAACCTGGCCCGCGAACCTCGGAGGACCGGTGGACGTCGTACGCACGCAACTCGACAGCGGCATACAGGTCGTCACCGAACCCATGCCCGCGGTGCGCTCGACCGCGATCGGTTTCTGGATCCGGGTCGGTTCACGAGACGAACGAGGCCCCGGCGACGGCCGGGCAGGCGACGACACCGGCGCGTCTCACTTCCTCGAGCACCTGCTGTTCAAGGGGACGGCCGCCAGGAGCGCCAAGGACATCGCCGCGGCGCTCGACGCCGTCGGTGGTGACCTCAACGCCTTCACCTCCAAGGAGTACACCTGCTTCTACGCGCGGGTGTTGGACCGCGACCTGCCGGTGGCTGCAGACGTGCTCGCCGACATGATCCGCTCGGCCACCATCGCCGCGGCTGACGTCGACCAGGAACGCCAGGTGGTCCTCGAGGAGATCAACATCCACGTCGACACGCCCGAGGACCTGGTCCACTCCGACTTCGCCGACGTGGTGCTGCGCGGCCATCCGCTGGCGCGGGAGGTGCTGGGCACAGCCGACTCCATCGTGGCGATGCACCGCGATCAGGTGTACGGCTACTACGAGTCGTACTACCGGCCATCGAACGTGACCGTGGCGGTCGCGGGCAGCGTCGATCACGACGCGGTCGTCGCGCTGGTGGACGGTTTCGCCGGGGACCTGGGACGCCCCGGCGGCCACCGACCGGAGCGGCACCCGCCGCAGCGGTACGGCGCCGGTGACGTCAACGTCCGCCACCGTCCGACCGAGCAGGCCCACGTGGTGCTCGGCGGACGGGGACTGGCCCGCGACGACGACCGGCGGTTCGCGCTCCTGGTCGCCAACGCGCTCCTGGGTGGGGGGATGTCCTCGCGGTTGTTCCAGGAGGTGCGTGAGCAGCGCGGCCTGGCGTACTCGACCTACAGCTACCACGCGTCCTACGCCGACGGCGGGTACTGGGGGACCTACGCCGGGACGACCCCGGCCAAGACCGACGAGTTGCTGAAGGTCCTGCGCGAACAGCTCGACCGCCTCCCCGACACGCTCGACGCCGAGGAGGTCGCCCGCGCCAAGGGCAATGTCAAGGGCGGGATGGTGCTCGGGTTGGAGGACACCGGCTCACGGATGACCCGGCTCGGGAAGATGGTCTGTACCGACGTGGACCTGATCGGCGTCGAGGAGACGCTCCAGCGCATCGACGCGGTCGACGTCGACCAGGTCCGCACCGTCATCCAGGAGCTGTACGCGCCACCACGCTGTCTGGCGGTGGTCGGCCCGTTCGACGACGGCGATCGTTTCGGCGAGGTCGTGGCCGACTGATCCGTCGAGGTCGCTGCCTCCTGCCGTGGCGCCTACCCTGTGGCACCGGCGCGGCGGGAGGTCGACGGACATGGTCAGGGTCGGCGTCGCCGGCGCGGAGGGCCGGATGGGGCGGACCGTCTGTCAGGCTGTCGTGGACGCCGACGGCCTCGACCTGGTCGCCCGGATCGACGAGGGCGACGACCGCCGTGACCTGGCCACCGCTGGGGCGGACGTCGTGGTCGATTTCACGACGCCGGCTGCCGTCGGTGAGAACGTGGCCTGGTACCTCGAAAACGGGCTGCATGCCGTGGTCGGCACGACCGGGTGGACCGACGAGGACGTCGCGGGTTGGCGGCAACGGTCCGACGCGGGGTCGGCCAACGCCGTGGTGGCGCCGAACTTCGCGCTCGGCGCGGTGCTGCTGATGCACCTGGCGCAGACCGCATCGCGGCACCTGCCCCACGTCGAGGTGATCGAACTACACCACGACGGCAAGGCGGACGCTCCCAGCGGCACGGCGCTGCGGACCGCCGGGCTGCTGGCCCGGACCCGTCGCGACGCACCCGAGCCGGTCCTGGGTGACCAAGAACATCCGGGGGCGCGCGGGGCCGAAGCGGACGGCATCCGCATCCACGCCATCCGCTTGCCCGGCTTGGTCGCCCACCAGGAGGTCCTGTTCGGCGCCGAGGGCCAGACGCTGTCGATCCGGCACGACACGGTCGACCGGACCGCGTTCATGCCCGGTGTGCTCCTCGCCATCCGTGAGGTGCCGAACCGACGGGGAGTGACCGTCGGGCTCGAGCACCTCCTCGACCTTGGAGAACCATGAACACCGACCGCTCCCCGGGCGTGCAACCGCCCGTCCCCCCGCCCGCCACCGACCCCCGCCAGGCCCACCCCAGCCCGGAGTCCTACGCCCGGGCGATCCGCCAGTTCGCGGCCAGCGGGGAGCCGGACAAGAGCCGCGCCGTGCTGGAACGCATGCGCGCCGCGGGGTTGACACCCACACGCGACCACTACGGCGTCCTGCTGGAGGCCTACACCCGGGCGAGACAGATCGACGGGGCGCACCAGGTCATCCGCGAGATGCGCGCCGACGGCATCCCACCGAGCGACGAGGACTATGCGCAGCTGGTCCGGGCTCTGGCACGGGCCGGGCGGCTGGGCGACGCGGCGCAGCTGCTCGACGCGATGAGCGCCGACGGCATCCGCTTGAAGCCCGACACCGCCCGCGACCTGCTCGGCACCTACCTGGCTGCGGGCAAGCTGCGCATCACCCGCCAGCTGCTGGCGCAGGTCTCCAGTGCCGGTCTGAGGGCGCGCCCCGCCGACTACGACGGCCTGCTGGCTGCCTACCTCCAGCAAGCCGCAGCCCGACCGGTCGACGAGATCATCGGCCAGATGCTCGATGCCGGGATCGTGCCCGCACCCGGCCGGGTCGAAGCGGCCGTCGCGGTCTTCGTCAAGGCCGGCGACCTCGACCGCGCAGCGCAACTCCTGGACCGCATCGCCGAAGCCGGTTCGCCGGGCAACGCGCAGGCGTACGCGCACCTGCTCCGCGGGTACGCCGCCGCCGGCCGGCTCGACGACGTGGCGCGCCTGCGCAAGCGCATGCAGGCGGTGGGCGTCCCGGTCACCACCGTGCACCGCAACGCGATCCTCGCTGCGGCCATCGAGTCAGGCGACCTGGAACAGGCGTGGCGGGCCGCCGAGGACCTCGCCGAGGCCGGGCAGGTCCCGACCACCGACAACGTGCAGCGGCTGTTCAACCTGTCGATGTCGGCGTCGGCTCCCGATCGAGCAGCCGGCGCGCTCGAGTGGATGCTGATCCTGGGGATGCAGCCCCAACCCGGCCACGTGGTCGCCGCTGTCACCGCGTACGTCCGCGGCGGTCGCCTCGACGAAGCCGAAGCGCTCCTGGACCGGCTGCGACGCGCAGGCGTGCCCGTGGAGGCCCGCCACGAACGGCTCCTGCTGGGCGGGTACGTCCGCGCCGGCCGGGTCGCCGAAGCGCTCCGCGTCGCCGAGCGGCTGTTGGCCGCCGGTGCGCTGGACCAGCGTTCGATCGGGACGTTGCTGTCGCGCCTGGCGGGCAAGCGCACCGACGACGCGGTGGCGCTCCTGGACCGGGTCGTGGCGGCCGGCATCACCCCACCGACCACCCACTCGGGTGACGTGATCTCGACGCTGGTCCGGCGCAAACGACTCGATGACGCACGCACGCTCCTCGAGCGCCTGGTCGCCGCCGGCGTGCCGATCACCGAGCCGCGGTACCGCGAGCTGATGTGGGAGTACGCCAAGAAGGGCAAGGCCGCGCAGACCAAGGCGTTGCTGGAGTTGATGACGACCGCGGGCATCGACGCCGACGACCGCCACCACGCCGCGGTGCGCTGGGCGACGGGGGAGACCCCGCGCCAGCTCGGCGAGGAGCCCGATACCGCCGTGACCGGGTTCGAGGCGAGCGATCGCCGCGACCACGTACCCCACGGCGTCTCCGCCGACCAGCCGGGCCCCGGCCCCGCCGAACCGGCCCGAGGCGCCCCGGGGGGCGAGCCATCCTCCGCCGCCGAGTCGGGAGGGGCCGAGCCGGCGGCCGCGGCAGCGCAGGATCAGTCACCGTCTCCGGCTGAGCCACCGGCCGAACCGACGACCGCCGCAGCGCAGGACGGGTCACCGGCTCCGACCGAGCCACCGGCCGAACCGGCCAGGGTGTCGCAGCACGCGCCTCCGGCGCCGGCCCAGCCGGGCGACCAGGAGGACCCGGCGGAGGCCGCGCAGGAACGGACGCTCGTCGAGCCGGTGACCCCGCCCGGCGACGTCGAAGACGAACCCGCCAGGCCGCAGGCCGACGAGTTCGTGATGATCGTCGCCCCGACCGACGCCGAGACCGCCGACGCCCGACTCGACGAGTGGCTGTCGCAGCGTGGGATCACCCGCGATGACATCCCCGTCGATGACTTGCACGCCGACAGCGTGCGTGCCTTCGGCGACGCGGAGTTCCGCCGCTACCGCATCCGCGCCCGGTGGGTCACCGAGCACCCGCCGACCAAGTAGAGCGTCACTGTCGGAGACCGGGGCGCGGCACCGGACGGCCCGACGGGTTGGGGCGACCGGCGCCCTGCGCCGGACGGCGCCCCGTTGGAGGCGTGGAGCGTCGGCGGTGATGGCGAACGGTGGAAGGCGCACTGGACTTGCGTGCAGCCTCAAGTGGAGTCGGCGCTGGATGCGCTGTTCATGGGGTCGAAGACGGTGGAGACCCCACGTCGAGCAGCGGCTCCATGACGCCGTCACCTGAGTCGTCGATCCAGTCGAAGCTGCCCGCGCTCGAGGATCGTGCTGCGGATCAGTTGAACGTCCGACGCGGTGTAGGGATTGTCCTGCTGGCCAGAAGCGCCGCAGCGCCGGCGACATGCGGCGAGGCCAATCGAGGTGCCGCTGTAGGTGGCGTAGCCGTCGGCAGGAGCGCCGCTCGTATCAAGCTCGCGGGGCACCGTCGACAGGATGCACACGCCGGGGCCTCGGAACAACGACATCGCGACACGCTCGGCATCAGGCCACAGCACGCCGCTCGGATGCAACTCGCCTAGTCTCGCCATCCCCTTCCAGGACGGACGGTCGTGGCCGAGACCTTCACCGCCGAGGAGCGGGGCCTGCTCGCCCGCTACTTCACCGACCTCAACGGTGACGTCTTCGCGCTGACCGGCCTCCCCGAGGTCGTCAAGGGCGCGCTGTTCGCGCGGTACTCGCGGTCGTCGAAGAGCTTGCGGCGGCTGTTCCTTGAGGAGTTCGCGCCCGGACTGACGGGCGACGAGGAGTTCGCGCCCGAACTGCCCGGCGACGACGCGCCTGCGGCGGCAACAAGCGAGCAGGGGATCGGCGTCGAGCGCGCCCAGCGCCTCTACGAGCGGGTCCTGACCGAGTACGGCGACGACTCGGTGGCTCAGCTCGGCGGGGCGCACGTCGCGGTGGAGGGGGCCTCCAACCTCCTGACCAAGCAGCTCGAGCGGGGTCGGCTGGCCGCCTACCTCGAGCAGTCGACGCGGTACGTCGCCTACGACGACAAGCCCGGCGGGCGGTACCGCTACCACCGCGACCCGGACGTGCTCTCCGGCCGGCACGCCGCCGCCTACATCGAACACCTCGACGCGATCTTCGACACCTACGCCGCGCTCCTGCCGCAGGTGCTGGACTGGGTGCGCACCCGGTACCCGGCGACCGACGCTGCCAGCGAGCGGGCGTGGCGCTCGGCGACCAAGGCCAAGGCCCTGGATGTCCTGCGCGGGCTCCTGCCCGCCGCGACCACCAGCAACGTCGGGATCTTCGCCAGCGGGCAGGCGTACGAGGCCCTGCTGCTGCGCCTGCACGCCAGCGAGCTGGCCGAGGCCGGGACCTGCTACGCCGCGCTGCTACGGGAACTGCGCAAGGTCATCCCGTCCTTCCTCACCCGGATCGACCGCCCCGCCCGCGGTGGAGCCTGGAGCGCGTACCTGCGTGCCACCCGAGCGGACACCCGTACGCTCGCCGACCACGTCCTCGGCGAGGTCGCGCCCGCCCCGGTCGAGGAGGTGACCCTCGTCGACTGGTCGCCGCGTGACCCAGGCGCCGCCGAGGTCCAGCTGGTCGCCGCGATGCTGTACCCACACGCCAACCTCCCCGAGGAACAGCTGCTCGGGGTGGCCCGCAGCATGGGAGCCGACGAGCGCCGGCAGGTGATCGACGCCTACGTCGGCGAACGGCGCAACCGCCGGCACAAGCCCGGGCGCGCCTTCGAGCGGCTGTGGTACCGCTTCGACGTGCTCGGCGACTACGGCGCGTTCCGCGACCTGCAGCGACACCGGATGCTCACCATCGACTGGCAGGACCTCACGACCCGCCACGGGTACGAGACCCCGCGCGAGATCGAGGAGGCGGGCGTCGCCGACCGCTGGCACCAGGCACTCGAGCGGTCCGCCGCGCTGTACGAGCAGCTGCTAGCCGACCACCCGGCGCAGGCGCAGTACGCGGTGTGCTTCGCCTACCGCACGCGTTACGTGATGCAGCTCAACGCCCGCGCCGCGATGCACCTGATCGAGCTGCGGTCCTCACCCCAGGGCCATCCCTCCTACCGGCGCGTCGTGCAGCAGATGCACCGGTTGATCGCGGACGTGGCCGGCCACACCGCCGTCGCCGACGCGATGGTCCACGTCGATCACGGCAGCGCCGAGCTGGAACGGCTCGACGCGGAGCGACGTGCCGACGTGCGCCGCCAGCAGCGCAACGTCGGGGCGGGGAGCCCCAGCCGGTGACCGGGGTCGGGTCGTCGCCGATCACGGGCGAGTACGACCGCGGGCGGCTCCTGGCACGCGCCCAGCACGACTACAACGCCCAGATGGCGATCGCCCACGGGTGGGCGGACACGCTGACCCGGATGTGGGACAGCTTCGACGACGCCGAGCGACGTCGGGCGGCGGCGCGGATCGAACAGGCCATCGGGCGGATCGACCGTCTCGTGTCGGGGATTTTCGCCGAGGCCCGCGCCGACGAGCTCGCCCGGACGGTCAGCGCCGCCCCGCTCGACGCACGCGTCGTCGTCGACCCCGCCGGTCACCGCGACCGGCGGGTGGGTTCGCTGCCCGACCGCCCGGTCATGGTGCTCGCCGACCGCATCCTCCTCGACACGCTGATCGACCACCTGGTGGCGGCCCAGCAGGCCGGCGCCCCGCCCGACACCATCACCGAGCTCGCCGTGGAAGCCGGCGGCGACCGCGTCGAGCTGGTGGTGCGCACACCGGGTGGCGAGCCGTCCCCGCCGATCGACGCCGACGACCCGCTCGGCCACTCACCGCACCCGACGGCGGTGTTGCGGCTGTTGGCGTCACGCGTCCTGGCTGACGCGATCGGCGCCGAGCTGATCGTGTGCCACGACGGCACCGCTGCCCTCGCCATGGTCCGGCTGGCCCGCGTCCCGTAGCCGCCGTCCGCTGTCGTCGGACGACGGCGGTGGCCCGGCGGGGGCCGATAGGGCCTTGGTTAGGATGGGATCCAAGCCGCGACGGAGCACGCCATGGCCACGCCGCACTTCGGTCGGGTCGTCACCGCGATGGTCACACCCTTCCGCGACGACCTGTCGCTCGACCTGGACGGGGCGACACGCCTGGCACGCCACCTGATCGAGCACGGCACCGAGACGATCCTGCTGTCGGGCACCACCGGCGAGAGCCCCACCCTGGACGGCGACGAACAGCTGGAGCTGCTCCGGGCGGTCAAGGACGCCGTCGCAGACGACGGCCAGGTCATCGTCGGCACCGGGACCAACGACACCGCCAAGACCTGCGCATCCACGGAGAAGGCGACCGCGGCCGGAGCCGACGGGGTGCTCGTGGTCACCCCCTACTACAACAAACCCGACCAGCGCGGCCTCCTGCACCACTTCCGAGCCGTCGCGGCCAGCACCGACCGTCCCGTGCTGCTGTACGACATCCCCGGTCGGACGGCGCGCGAGATCGCCGTCGCAACGCTCGTCGAACTCGCGGAGGTCGACAACATCGTCGCGGTGAAGGACGCGACCCTGGACGTGCAGAAGACCGGAGCGGTGGCGGCGCAGGCACCGGACGGGTTCCAGATCTACAGCGGCCAGGACGCGCTGAACCTGCCGATCCTCGCGGTCGGGGGAGTGGGTTTCGTCTCGGTCGCCGCGCACCTGGTCGGACCCGAGCTGGCCGACCTCGCCACCTCGTTCGAGTCCGATCCGGTCAAGGCCCGCGAGATCCACCTGCGGCTGATGCCGTTGTTCCAGGCGTTGTTCGCCGACCCCAACCCGGCTCCGCTCAAAGCGATCCTCGCTGACCTGGGACTGCCCGCCGGTCCGGTCCGCCCGCCACTGGCGCCGGCACGCGACTCGACCCTCGAGGCACTGCGCGACGCGCTCGACCACGCGGGCATCCCCCGCGACCGCCGCTGAGACCGGCCATGCCCACCCATCCGCCGGTCGCCATCACGTTCCTGGGCGGCGTCGGCGAGATCGGGCGGAACATGGCCACCATCGAGGTCGACGACCGCATCGCCGTGATCGACGTCGGCGTCACGTTCCCCACCGACGACCATCCCGGCGTGGACCTGATCCTCCCCGACTGGGCGTGGTTGCGTGACCGGGCCGACGCGGTCGACGCGGTGTTCCTCACCCACGGACACATGGACCACATCGGGGCGTTGCCGTACTTCCTCGACGAGTTCCCGAACGTGGCGATCTACGGCACGCGCCTGACGATCGCGTTCGTCGAGGCGCTCCTCGAAGAGCATCCCCAGCACGCCCACGCCGACCTGCGTGAGATGCGGCCCGGAGACCTCGTCCACCACGGCCCGTTCCGCGTCGAGGTGGTCCCCACCACCCACTCGATCCCCAACAGCGCCGCGCTGGCGTTCCGCACACCCCACGGGCTGGTGCTCCACTCGGGGGACTTCAAACTCGACCAGACCCCGATCGACGGGCGGGTCACCGACCTGGCGCAGCTGTCGCGGCTCGGCGACGAGGGGGTGACGCTGCTGCTGGCCGACTCGACCAACGCCGACCACCCCGGCCACGTCCCCACGGAGCGGCTGGTGGGCCCCACCGTCCGCGACGCGATCGCGGCGACCGACGGCCTGGTCGTGGTGGCGTCGTTCGCGTCGCACGTCCACCGGGTGCAGCAGGTGCTCGACGCCGCCGCCGAGCTCGGTCGCCGCCCGGTGTTCGTCGGCCGCTCGATGGTGCGCAACATGCACCTGGCCGCCGAACTCGGCGAGCTGGTCTACGACACCGACCTCGAACTCGATCTCAACGACGTCGGCGAGTACGACCGGTCGGAGCTGGTGGTGATCTGCACGGGGAGCCAGGGCGAGCCCTACTCCGCACTGTCGCTGATGGCGTCCGGCGACCACAGGCACATCTCCGTCGGCGACGGGGACGTGGTCATCCTGGCGTCCAGCTTGATCCCCGGGAACGAGAGGGCGGTGTTCCGCTCGATCAACGGCCTGGTCCGTCGCGGCGCGAGGGTCGTCCACCAGGGGATCGCGCAGGTGCACGTGTCGGGTCACGCGGCACGCGACGACCTGATGCTCTACCACAACGTCCTCCAGCCGCGGTCGGTGGTCCCCGTCCACGGCGAGTACCGCCACCTCGTCGCCCACCGCGACGTGGCGATCGCCACGGGCTGCGACCCCGACAACGTCCTCGTCTGCGAGGACGGCGACACGGTGATCGTCTCCAACCACACCGTCGCGCGGGGCGAGCCGGTCACCTCTGGCCAGGTCCTGCTCGACGGGCTCCTCCTCGACGTTGGCCCGGCGGTGCTCCGCGACCGGCGACGCCTGGGCGAGGAGGGCATCTGCATCTGTCTGGTCACGATCGACCCGCACCGCGGCACCCTGGTCGGCGAGCCAACCGTCATCCAGCGCGGCGTCATCCACGACGAGGCGGACACGTCCCTGATCGACGGTGCTCAGAAGTCGGTCCTGGCGGAACTCGCTGGGCCGGCGGCAGGCAAGTACCACGATGTCCAAGCCATCCAGCGCCACGTCGTCCAGGCTCTGGCCACCTACTGGCGGGCCCAGACCGGCCGCCGACCGGTCACGATGCCGCTGGTGGTCGAGGTCTGAACCAGAGGAGGACGCGATGAAAGCCGTCCGGCTGCACGCCTACGACCAGCGCCCCAAGGTCGAGGAGGTCCCCGAACCGCAGATCACCGACCCGTTCGATGTGATCGTCCGCATCGGCGGGGCGGGGCTGTGCCGCACGGACTGGCACATCATCGAGGGCCAGTGGCGCGACAAGACCGGGATCGAGCTGCCGTACACGCTCGGCCACGAGAACGCCGGCTGGGTGCACGAGGTGGGCAGCGCCGTGGGACACATCGAGGTCGGCGACCCCGTCATCGTCCACCCGTTGAAGACCTGCGGTTTCTGCTTGGCGTGCCGATCCGGGGACGACATGCACTGCGACAACTCCGCCTTCCCCGGGATCGACAGCGACGGTGGCTTCGCCGAGCTGCTCAAGACCACCGCCCGCGCCGTGGTCACCTTGCCGGCCACGCTGCAACCCAAGGACGTGGCAGCGCACGCCGACGCGGGACTGACCGCCTACCACGCCGTGAAGAAGGCGTCGCGGATGCTGTCGCCGGGCACCAGGGCGGTGATCATCGGCGCCGGAGGGCTGGGCCACATCGGGATCCAGGTCCTGCGCGCGCTGAGCGCTGCGGAGATCATCGTGGTCGACAAACGCGCCAGGACCCTCGACTTGGCGTTGCGGTGGGGCGCCGACCACACCGTCCTGGCCGACGGAACCCAGGTGGAACAGGTCAACGACCTCACCGACGGCCAGGGCGCCGAGGCCGTCATCGACTTCGTCGGGGAGTTCGGGGCGGTCGAAGACGGGGTCGCGATGCTGCGACCGCACGGCCGGTACTACGCGGTCGGCTACGGCGACAGCCTCGAGATCCCGCTGATCGACGTGATCTCGACCGAGGTCAGTTTCGTCGGCAACCTCGTGGGCACCTACGTGGATCTGGTCGAGCTCATGACGCTGGCCGCGGCGGGCACCGTGACGCTGCACACCACCGAGTACCCGCTGGACGCCTTCGACGACGCGCTCAGCGACCTCGTCGAGGACCGCATGCAGGGCCGCGGCATCTTGGTCCCCCGGCCGGCCGCGGACTGAGCTGCGGCCGAGGCGGGTGGTGGCCTGGTCGTGGTCGAGCGCGGCGCGCATCGGGTGGTGCTCGCACCACCGTGGTGGAACTACACGGTTGTTCCTTCGTGTTGCACGTGGCACCCTGTGTTGTTCGAGGCAACCGGAGAGGTTGCGCGACGTCGAGGGGGACACGTGCCCACCACCACACGCACGCGGAAGCGGCGGGGGTCGTCGCGTCCGTCGGGGAAGGCCACGGACCGTTCCGGGCGTGCCCGCCGTCGTCGGCCGCGTCGCGACGGTCCCGGTGCGGCCGCGCGCCTGACCCGCTGGGTCAGCACCGCCCTCGGCGACCAGCGCGACGACGTCTACGGGATCGGTCTCATCCTGGTCGGGGTCCTGGCGGGCCTGGGCATGTACGCCGGTCAGGCGGGGGTGGTGGGCGCCACCGTCGATGCCCTGCTGCGCGGGCTGTTCGGGGTCGTGGGCTACGCCGTCCCCCCGCTGCTGGTCTACGCCGGTTGCCAGCTGGTGATCGACGGTGCCGCCGAGGAACGTGGTCGGCGTGCGATCGGTGTCGCTCTGCTGGCGGCGGCCGCCCTGGCCGGGTGGCACCTGTCCCGAGGGGTGCCGCCGCCCACCGGCGACTACCGGGCGCTGTGGTCGGCGGGCGGCCTGGTCGGCTGGGCGTTGGCCCGGCCGCTGCAACTGGCGGTGGGGATGTGGGGGGCGGCGGCGGTGTGCGCCGCCACCGGTCTCCTCGGCGGGCTGATCTTCACCAAGACCCCCGTCCACGCTGTCGGCCGGGGGACCGTCCGGGCGGGGCGTTGGGTGCGCGACCGCGTCGCCGACGTCGTGCGCGAAGCCCGATCGCCACGCGCGCACACGGTCGACGTCGCCGTCTCCGACGCGCCCAGCGCCGCTGACGACCAGGCGCCGGACGAGGTCGTCGAACGGGCCGTGCTGAAGCTCACCGACGCCACCACCTCGGACGCAGAGCCGCCCGATGCGGACCCGACCGAACCGACGACCCCGCCGGCGACCGCCCAGCCCGACGCCCCACCGCAGACCCGACCGCGCCGGGCCACGCCGATCGAGCCGCCCCGCGACGGCTGGGAGGACTACGTCCTGCCTCCCCTCGACCTGCTGCGCAGCGGGAAGGCGGCCAGCCAGGCCGCGGCCCAACGGCACGTGCAGGCGCAGGCCCGCGCCTTGCAGCACACCTTCGAGCAGTTCGGCGTGGATGCGGTCGTCGCGCGAACCTCACGCGGGCCGACGGTGACCCGGTTCGAGGTCGAGCTGGGGCCAGGGGTCCAGGTGCGCAAGGTCGTCGGCCTCGGTGATGACATCGCCTACGCGCTGGCTGCCCCCGACGTGCGGATCGTCGCGCCGATCCCGGGCAAGTCCGCGATCGGGGTGGAGGTCCCCAACCGCGACCGTGACCTGATCACTCTGCGTGACATCCTCGACAGCGAGGAGGCGCGCCGCGATCCGCACCCGATGCGGGTCGCGTTCGGCGTCGACATCGCCGGTCAGCCGGCGTTGGCCAACCTGACGACCATGCCGCATCTGCTGATCTCGGGCGCGACGGGGGCCGGCAAGTCCGTGACCCTCAACGCGATGATCGCGTCGGTGGTGCTGCGGGCCCGTCCCGATCAGGTCCGCATGATCCTGATCGACCCCAAGCGGGTGGAGCTCAACCACTACGACGGCGCCCCGCACCTGCTCTCGCCGGTGATCACGGATCCCAAGCGCGCGGCCATGTCGCTGGACTGGGTCGTGAAGGAGATGGAACAGCGGTACGAGACGCTGGCGCACCTCGGCTTCCGCAACATCGACGCCTACAACGACGCGGTCGCGGCTGGGACGCTGGCGGATGGGCCCATGCCCGGCGGCGACGCGCAGGCGGCGAGCCACCGGCACATGCCGTACATCCTGGTGGTGATCGACGAGCTGGCCGACCTGATGTTGGTCGCGCCGCGCGACGTGGAAGAGGCGATCTGTCGCATCGCACAGATGGCCCGCGCCGTCGGTATCCACCTGGTGATCGCCACGCAGCGGCCGTCGGTGGACGTCATCACCGGTCTGATCAAGGCCAACATCCCGTCGCGGCTGGCGTTGGCGGTGGCGTCGCAGACCGATTCGCGGACGATCCTCGATCAGGCGGGCGCCGAGAAGCTGGTCGGGCTGGGTGACATGCTGTTCCTGCCGTCGAACCAAGGCAAGCCGGCGCGGCTCCAGGGCTGCTTCGTGTCCGAAGCCGAGATCGACGCGGTCGTCGAGTTCTGCAAGACCCAGCGTCACGCCGACTACGTCGACGGGGTGCAGCAGGGCGCCACGGTCGACGTGGACGACGTTGACCTGTCCGAGGTGTCAGCCGACGACGATGACGAGGTGCTGGTGCTCAAGGCGATGGACCTGGTGGTGCGCTCGGGCCTGGGGTCGACGTCGATGCTGCAGCGCAAGCTCCGGATCGGGTTCGCGCGGGCGGGGCGACTGATGGACGAACTCGAGCAGCGGGGCGTCGTCGGCCCGTCCGAGGGTTCCAAGGCCCGCGACGTGCTGATGACCGTCGAGGAGCTGGACACGTTGCAGGAAGGGCGGGTCTGAGCGGGGGTCTGCTAACGCGGCCGCCACGAGCCGTCGGCCTGCGACCGTTCGCCGCGGAGCTGCTTCAAGGCGTTGGCGCTCGCCGCGACGATGCCCAGGCCAACCAAGCCGAGGAGGAACAGACCGAGGATGTCCTGGGGGTCGGTGAGGTCCAACGGGAACGGGGACTTCCCGTCGTCGCCCTCCTCGCCTTCCGCGCCGCCGGCTTCTCCGCCTTCCGCGCCGCCGGCTTCGCCGCCTTCCGCGCCGCCGGCCTCGCCGCCTCCTTCACCGCCGCCTGCTTCCCCGCCTTGCGCTCCGGGGCTCGCCTCGCCGCCAGGGGACTGCGCCTCGGTCGCGGACGCGGGAACGACCACGAACGCCGCAGCTGCCAGCATGGCAGCAGCGAGGAGCCTTGCGGTTGCCAGCAGGCGACGCATGACCGGGCAGGCTAGCAGCGCGGGTAACCGGTCCTGCGCGAGCGGCTCTCCGGCAAGCGCCGCCCGGCTGCCTGTTCGGAGGGTCGAGCGCGACGGAGGTGCCGGCCGACGGCGGAAGGGACCATCGTGGCTTTCCAACCCGACGAGATCGCCGGGGCGGCCGCGCGATCGCGGCAGAACACGGTCGCACTCCTCGACGAGCTGACCACCGAGGAGCTCGACCGAGAGGCGCTGCCGGGGTGGTCGGTGGCGGACGTCTTCCGCCACCTGGCAGAGAGCGACCGCACCATCGTGCTCGGCAAGCACCTGCTCGACTTCCTGCCCGGTGCGTCGCCGACCGACCTCGAGCGTGGCAACGACCGCGCGCTGCAACGTCTGCGTGGCGCCTCCCGGTACCAGCTACGGGAGGAGCTACAGGTCTGGGGTCGCCGGTTCCAACGCCTGGTCCGAGCCGTCCCGCGGCCGCTGGCTCGACTGAAGATCCCCACCGTGTTCGGGACGGTGAGCATCGGCTGGTTCGCGACGACGCGGCTGTACGACGAATGGGTTCATCAAGATGACGTGCATCGGGTCGTTGGCCGCGACCAGCCGCCGATGGACCGCCGGCTGCGCGAGCTGCTGGCTGACTTCCACCTCGCGGCCCTGCCTGCGCAGCCGCTGCGGTCGGTGGCCCACGGCGACGGGGTCGTCGAGGTCACCTTCACCGACTCGCCCCGCCGCCTGACGTGGCGCTTCGACCTGGGCGCGCGCCAGTTCGGCCCCCGGGTCACGGCCGAACCGACCGTCCGCATCCGCTGTGACGTGGCGACGTGGTGCCTGATCGCGGCCGACCGCATCGCGTGGGAGGACGCCGAGTCTGGCGGCGACCTACACCTCGACGGTGACGACCGTGCGGCAGCGGCCGCGGTCCTGGATGTGGTGCGAGTCGTCTGACGGCATCCGCGGCTTCGTCCCGGCTGTCGCGTACGCTCGCCGCTCCGGAGGAGAGCCGTGTCGATCGGGATCGGCGACGCCCTGCGGGGCGCACGCGAGGAGCAGGGACGCACGATAGAGGAGGCGTCCCGGGCGACCCGTGTCCGCAGCGACTACCTCCGAGCGCTGGAGGACGAGGATTTCGCCCGGCTCGGGGGGGACGTCTACGCCAAGGGCTTCCTGAGCGCGTACGCCCGCTTCCTCGGACTGGATCCCGATCCTCTCCTGGAGCGCTACCGGCAGCAGGTAGAGCGGACCGGGTACGACGCGCACGAGCTGGTGGTGCACCCCGTCGCCGGGCCACCGCGCCAGGCGATACCGACCTGGGTGGTGTGGGCCGGGGTATCGGTGGCGGTGCTGCTGGCCGCGCTCGCTGTCGTGGGTCTGGTCGGCGGTCGCACACCGCAGCGCGCGGCACCGGGGACGACCGCGACCGCGTCGCCGACAACGAACGGCGGGGCGGAACCGTCGCCGACCGTGACGCAGAGCCCGACCCCGTCGCCGACCCCGACCCCGACCGGCGTCGAGCTCACGCTCCTCTACGAGGGGCGGTCGTGGACGCTGGTGCGTCTGGCAGGGCCGACCGGGCAGAAGGTGCTCGAGGACACCGTCGAAGCCGGTCAGAACCGCTCGTTCGAGCATCCGGACGGGGTGTACCTGCACCTCGGCGACGCCGGTGCGGTCCGTCTGGTGCTCAACGGCGAGAACGTGGGCAACCTCGGTCCTCGCGGCCAGATCTGGAGAGGCACCTGCACCAGCGAAGGCTGCCGTGCCCTGGAGGAGTAGACCCCGACCGAGGCTGGGCCGAGCCCCCGCGGGTAGGCTGGCGTCGCCGGTTCCGGCGCCACCACGGGAGACCGCCCGCCCATGCCCGCTGTCCCGACCGTCGCGATCGTGACGCTGGGCTGTGCCCGCAACGAGGTCGACAGCGCGCAGCTCGCCGGGTCGATGGTCGAGGCTGGGTACCGCTACGTCGACGATCCGCGCGGTGCCGACGTCGTGCTGGTCAACACCTGCACGTTCATCACGCCGGCGTCGCAGGAGTCGGTCGACACGGTGCTGGCCGCCTGCGACCTGAAACAGGGCGGGACCCGGGCGGTCCTGGTCGTGGGCTGCATGGCGGAGCGGTACCGCGACCAGCTCGCCGCCGAGCTCCCAGAGGCCGATGCCGTGGTGGGTTTCGGTGCCTACCCGCGACTGCCCCAGATCGTCGGCGACGTCCTCGCTGGCCGGCCGGTCGCGCGGTTCGCCGGCGCCCCGCCCGACGCCGCAGCGCGCAACGGCACACGCTCGAGCGCAGCATCCCTCCCGCTGCTGCCCGCGGACGGTTCGCGTCGCGGGTACCAGCCGCAGGACGCCTTGGACCGGATCCCGCCGAGCGGCCCGCAGGCCTCGTTCCGGTCGTCGGACGCCGACCGGCCGTGGGCCTATCTGAAGATCGCCAGCGGGTGCGACCGGGCCTGCACGTTCTGTGCCATCCCGTCGTGGCGTGGCCGGTTCCGTTCGCGTCCGCTCGCCGAGGTCGTCGCCGAAGCCGAGTGGCTGGTCGACCGTGGCGCACGGGAGCTGGTCCTGGTCAGCGAGAACACCACGTCGTGGGGGAAGGATCTGCCCGGCGGACGCAGCCTGCAGGTCGCGCTGCTCGAGCGGCTGTCCGCGATCGACCGTCTGGAGTGGATCCGGCTGGTGTACCTGCAGCCAGCCGAGCTGCAGCCGCCGCTCGTCGAAGCGATCGCGCAGCTGCCCAAGGTCGCCTCGTACTTCGACCTGTCGCTGCAGCACGTCTCCGCCGGTGTGCTGGCGCGCATGGCCCGCAGCGGGTCCTCGGAGCGTTGGGGTGCGCTGGTGGCCGACGTCCGCGACCTGGACCCCGACGCGGTGTTCCGTTCGTCGTTCATCGTCGGTTTCCCCGGTGAGACCGACGCCGACCACCGCGAGTTGGTGACCTTCCTCGAAGACCAACGCCTGGACTGGGTCGGCTTGTTCGCGTTCAGCCCACAGGATGGCACGCCCGCCGCCGCGTTCACCGAGCAGGTCCCGGCGGACCTGGTTGACGCTCGGCTGAACGAGCTCGTCGACCTGCAGGAGAGGGTCGCCGAGGACGCCGCACGCCGCTTCGTGGGTCGACGTCTGCGAGCCACCGTTCAGGGCGTCTTCGACGGCGTCTGCCTGGCGCGCTCCTACCGGGAAGCACCGGACACCGACGGCGACATCCGGCTGGTGGCACCCGACGGTCTCCCGGTGACCGTCCCGACCGGCCGCACGATCGACGTGGACGTCCTCGCGGCCGACGGTGTGGATCTCGTCGCGGTCCCACGTCTGCCCGATGCCTGAGCACGTGTCCGGCAACGGCGACGCCGACGCCGATCCCGGCGGTCACGTCGAGGTCGTCGGGTCGCACGACACCGGCCGTTCGCACCGGTCGGGCATGTTCAACGCAGGTCAGCTGCGTTCCGAGAAGGCCCGGCCCTGGTTGAACGCCCCGAACCTCCTCACCGGGCTGCGACTGCTGCTGATCCCGGTCATCCTGGGGCTGCTGATCGTCGGATCGCAGGTGGCGAGCTGGTGGGCGTTCGCCACGTTCGTCTTCGCGGCTGTCACCGACACCGTCGACGGCTGGGTGGCGCGTCGTTGGCACGGCGTCACACGCTGGGGGCAGCTCGCCGACCCGATCGCTGACAAGCTCCTGATCATCGGAACGCTGTCGGCCCTGGCGGCGCTCGACCGGCTGCCGTGGTGGGCGGTGATCGTGATCGCGTTCCGCGAGGTCGGGGTGACGCTGCTGCGGGTCCACCTGATCGAGCAGCACGAGGCGGTCATGCCCGCCAGCAGGTGGGGGAAGGCCAAGACGCTGTCGCAGGTGACCGCGGTGGCCCTGTTCCTCCTGCCGGCCGTGGCGGAGATGATCCGGGTCACCGCCCTGTACATCGCCGTCGGACTCACGGTCGTGTCCGGCATCGACTACGCGTTCCGTGCGGGTCGGCTGGTCCGCGAAGGCGAGTCGGACGACGAGCCGTCGCAGTGAAGGCGGGGATCTGCTCGGTGGGGACCGAGCTGGTGATCGGCGAGACGACCGACACCAACGCCGCGTGGCTCGCCCGGCGGCTGGTCGAGGTGGGCGCTGAGGTCACCGCCAGCGTGGCCGTCCCCGACGACCACGCCACGATCGTCGCTGCGCTGCGCTGGCTCGTCGAGCGCTGCGACGCCGTCGTCGTCGGTGGGGGACTGGGTCCCACCCCCGACGACCTCACCCGTGCCGCCGTCGCCGAGGTGGCGGGCGTCGCGCTCGAACGGCGACCCGACCTGGTGTCCGCCATCGAAGCTGTCTTCGCCCACCACGAGCAACACATGGGGCCAGCCAACCTGCAGCAGGCCGACGTGCCGGCGGGAGCGACCGCGCTGGAGCCGGTCGGGACCGCGCCGGGGTTCACGGTCGAGGTCGCGCGCGGCCCGGACCGGCCGTGCGTCGTGTACGCGGTCCCCGGCGTCCCCCACGAGCTGCGCGCCATGATCGAACGCGATGTGCTCCCCGACCTGCTGCGACGGGGCGGGACCGTTGCGACGGTGAGCCGCACCGTGCACGTGACCGGGATGGGCGAGTCGGCGGTCGCCGAGGCCCTCGCGGAGGTCGTCGAGGCCGCCGAGCGTGTGCAGTTGGCGTTCCTGGCGGGACCCGACGACGTCCGCGTCAAGGTCACGGCGTCCGCCGACGATCCCGAGGCGGCTCACCGCCGTGTCGAACCGGTCGTGCAGGAGGTCGTGCGTCGACTCGGCGATCGTGTGGCGGGAGTCGACGAGGAGGACGTCGCGGAGCAGGTGGCGCGGCTGCTGCGGTTGACCGGTCTCACGGTGGCCACAGCAGAGTCGTGCACCGCCGGCGGGGTCGCCGCCCGCCTGGCGCGGATCCCCGGCGCCACCGACTACCTGCGGGGCGGCCTGGTCGCCTACGCCACCGACGTGAAGTCCGACGTGCTCGGCGTCGCGCAGACGGTGCTGGATGAGCACGGACCGGTGGCCGCCCCGACCAGTCAGGCCATGGCGCGCCGCGTCCGTGAGCTGTTCGCTGCGGACGTCGGCGTCGCCGTGACGTGCGTGGCGGGACCGGGCCGGCAGGGCGGACGGCCGGTCGGCACGGTGATCTGGGCGCTGGCCTGCCACGACGGCGATGTCGATCACCGCGAGGTGCACCTGCCCGGCGACCGCGACACCGTGGGCCGGCGCGCCACCGGCGCGGTGCTGCACGCGCTGCGCCGGCACCTGGCGGAACGGGTTCGTGCGTCATCCGGCCTGTCGGACGGCCGCTGATGGCGCGGCGACTGTTCGTGGCCTTGACGGTCCCCGAGGAGGTGGCCGAACCGCTCGACGCCGCCCTACGACCGCTGCGTGACGCCCGCGATGATCTGGCCTGGACGCCGGCGGCCAACTGGCACGTGACGCTGGCGTTCCTCGGGCAGGTCGCACGCGACCCGGCTGAGGTGGTCGACGCGCTCCGCCCGGTCGCGGCGGCGGCGCCGCCTGCGATCGGCTTGCAGCTGGCGGCCGCCGGCCGTTTCGGGCGGCGGGTCCTGTGGGTCGCGATCACCGACCAGCCCGCCGGGGCGGTCGCGGAGCTGGGACGCTCGGCTCAGGCGGCACTCGCCGCGGCGGACCTGCCCGTCGACGACAAGGATGTCCATCCGCACCTGACGCTCGCCCGGGCGCGCGGACGGCGATCGGCAGGTGTGGTCGACGCCCGGCTGGTCGCCGCGGTCCCGGAGGTCTCCGGGATGTGGTCGGCGCACGAGCTGGTCGTGGTGGAGTCGGTGCGTGCCGGCCGCGGCCGGCCCAACCGTTACGACAGCCTCGCGCGGGTCCCGCTCGGCGCCTGAGGAGGGCTCGGGGTCTGACCGGTCGGTGATCCGCTGCGGTCGCTGGTGTCGTCGCCGTCGGTGTCGCGAGGTCCTCGCTCGTCGCCGATCTGCTGCAGAGCGTCGACCGTCTCGATCGCCTCGTCGGGTGCGGGTGGCTGTGGCCGGGCGACGGGCGGGGGCAGCGGACGCCCCGTCGCGCGCAGCTCCGCCACCAGCGCCCACACCGCGTCGAACACCGCCTTGGTCTGCTGGGCGTCGTACAGCGCACCGTGTGCCTGGTCCTTGTCGTGTGGGACGCCCAGCGCCTCGCACGTCCGCGCCAGGCTGCGGGGCGCCTCGGGGCCGGGAGCGATCAGCGGCAGGGCCAGCGTCTCGACGTCCAGCAGGTGGTGGTCCCAGGTGGCTTCCAGCCCCTGCTCGCGGCACGCCTTCTGCATCTGACGGGCGTCGAAGTCGGGGACGGCCCCCACGATGACGGCGCCACGTGCGTCCTCGAGGAACTGCGGCAGCCACTCCGACGTCGGGGTCCTGTCCTGGTGTGCGATCCGTTCGTGGTAGGCGGTCAGCTCCAACGCGGCCTCGTCGGCCCCGTCCAGAGTGTGCTCGCAGAAGAACTGGCGCTCGACCTCGGTGCCGTCCTCGAAGCGCGCGATCCACGCCACCTCGGTCAACTCGTGGCGGTGCAGGTCCAGGCCGGTGGCTTCGGTGTCCAGGAACACGAACCGGGTCGGGGTCACCGGGACCGGCCCGGGGGGCTCTGCGTCGGCGTGGTTGGTGAACGTCGTGTCCGAGACCGTCATGGCGCAAGGCTCCCTGGTGAACGCCACGGCACCGTAGCGGGCGTCTGCGTCGTCGCCCCGGTCACGCCCCGTGGGTGCTTTCGAACGAACGCACGTTCGTCTAGGGTGCGCCGCACCTTGCCGCTGTGGACGGCGAGCATGTGACCGGAAGGCGACGGCTCAAGGCGACGGCTCTATGCGACGGCTCGATGCGACGGCTCAAGGCGACGGCTGACGGCCGAAGGCGACGGCTCGATGCGACGGCTCGATGCGACGGCTGAAGGCCACAGTCCGGTTCCACAGCCAGACAGCGACAGATGCGCCGGCATGTCGCACCCGGCGCGTACCGTCCGCACATCACCGCTGCGTTGGAAGGACAGGCGGCCTGGAGCCGCCCGGAACGGAGGCACCCGTGGAGCGCGAGAAGGCCCTGGAGCTGGCCCTCGGCCAGATCGAGAAGCAGTTCGGGAAGGGGGCGCTGATGCGCCTCGGTGCCGACCAGCAGGTCAAGGCCGACGCCATCCCCACCGGGGCACTGTCGCTGGACCTGGCCTTGGGCATCGGTGGTCTGCCGCGTGGTCGCGTGGTGGAGATCTACGGACCGGAATCGAGCGGGAAGAGCAGCCTGGCGCTGCACTGCATCGCCGAGGCGCAGAAGCTCGGCGGCATCGCCGCGTTCATCGACGCCGAACACGCCCTCGACCCGGTCTACGCCCGCGCGATCGGCGTCGACATCGACGAGCTGCTGGTGTCCCAGCCGGACACCGGCGAGCAGGCCCTCGAGATCGCCGACATGCTGGTCCGGTCGGGCGCGATCGACATGATCGTGATCGACTCGGTCGCGGCTCTGGTCCCGCGCGCCGAGATCGAAGGCGAGATGGGCGACTCGCACGTCGGCCTGCAAGCACGGCTGATGAGCCAGGCACTGCGGAAGCTGGCGGGGAACCTCAACCGGTCACGGACGTCGTGCGTCTTCATCAACCAGCTCCGCGAGAAGATCGGCGTGATGTTCGGGTGCATGAGTTGGGACACGCGTGTGACCCTCGCTGACGGCTCACAGGAGTTCATCGGGAAGATCGTCGACGACGAGATGCCGGTCGAGGTGCTGTCCTACGACCCCGACATCGGACGCATCGTCGCCAGGAAGGTCACCGGCTGGTTCGACAACGGCCGGACCGACGAGTTCCTGCGGTTCACCGTCGCCAAGGGCTCAGGCAACGGCCGGTCGCAGTTCTCCTGCACGCCGAACCACTCGATCATGACGCCTGGTGGTTGGCGGGAGGCTCACGAGCTCATCGTCGGGGACCGGGTGATCCAGTCGGTCCCGCACTACCTGTCCGACCTGCAATGGGAGGTCCTGCTCGGGGGTCTCATGGGCGACAGCACGCTCGCCCCGACACGTAGTGGCCACGGCGCTCGCCTGCGCTGGGGACACCGCGCCGGACAGGTCGAGTACGGCGACTGGAAGGCGTCACTCTTCGCGAACGTGCGTCCCAGCAGAACGACGCACGAACGTGGAGCCGTCGTCTACGACGTCCAGCCGTTACCGGAACTCGCCGAACTGCGTCAGGCGCTGACCTTCGGCGGGAAGAAGGTCGTGAACCACGACTACCTCAAGCGCCTGACGCCCCTGTCGCTGGCGATCTGGTACATGGACGCCGCGACCTTCACGTTGGCAACGCAAGGCGAGCAGGCTCGCTCTGGCGGGGAGAGCGGCCGATCGGAGATCTGCGTCGAGGCGATCGAACCCACATCGCGGGGCCGGCTGGTCGAGCACCTGCGTGACACGTGGGGCATCGAACCGACGCTGATCGACCGTGCCGGCACAGCGGTCCTGCGGTTCGCGACGGACGAGACCGCGAAGCTCCACGCGCTCATCGCTCCGTTCGTGCATCCCTCGATGGAGCACAAGCTCCTGCCGACGTACCGAGGTCGTTTCAGGATCGAGCCCGTGTTCGCCCAGATGCGGTACGTGCCGACGCCCATGCCGATCACCAAGATCGAGCGCAGATCACCGATGAAAGGTCGGACCCACCGTTTCGACATCGAGGTCGAAGGCACCCACAACTACTTCGTGGACGGCGTGATGGTCCACAACAGCCCCGAGACCACCCCGGGTGGGCGGGCGCTGAAGTTCTACTCATCGGTCCGGCTCGACGTGCGACGCATCGAGTCGTTGAAGGACGGCCAGGACTTCGTTGGGAACCGGGTCCGCGTCAAGGTGGTGAAGAACAAGGTGGCATCCCCGTTCCGCCAGGCCGAGTTCGACCTGCTCTACGGGGAGGGGATCTCCAAGGAAGGCTCGATCCTCGACGTGGGCGTGGACAGCGGCGTCATCAAGAAGGCCGGTGCGTGGTACCAGTACGAGGGTGAGCAGCTCGGTCAGGGACGGGAGAACGCGCGCCAGTTCCTCAAGGAGAACGACGACATCGCGCGCGAGATCGAGAAGAAGGCCAAGGAATCGCTGGGACTGGTGCAGGTGGGCTCCGAGGAACCAGCTGAGGATCCCGGCGACGTAGGAAGCTGACGCCGACCACCGACAGGCAGCCCACGATGAGCGCCTCCGACCAGCAGCCGTTCCCCGACGCCGAGCAGTGGCTCATGGCCCGCGGGGTGAGACGGGAACCGATCCGCGTCGAGCTGCCCGGATCCCACGGTGACAGGGCCGGTCCGGCGCGTGACCGGTCGCCATCGGCCGCGTCAGGCGGAGGTCTCGAGCACGACGTGGCTCGAGCCGTGGCGTACGCCAGACGGGCGACCGCGCAGGCACCCAAGTCCGAGGCGCGGCTGCAGCAGGCGTTGCAGCGGCGTGGCCACGCCCCAGCCGCCATCGAGGTCGCGCTGCGACGCTGCCGGGAACGCGGCATCGTCGACGACCGTGCGTTCGCCGAGAGCCTGGTCGGTGAGGGGCGGCGCAGAGGTCACGCCCCGCGACGGATCCGCGCAACGCTCGAACGGCGAGGCATCGCCGAAGAGGTGATCGAGGTGGTGCTCGCCGCGGTCGTCGACACCGATCCCGAAGCCGCCGCGTACGCGGTCGCTCACAAGCGGGCCGCTGAGCTGCGGGGCGTGGGCACCGAGGTCGCGTACCGGCGGCTGTTGGGCTACCTCGCGCGCCGCGGCTACCCCGAGGCGCTGGCCCGGAAGGTCGCGCGGCAGGCGGTCTTCAACGACCGCGAGCCGGAGCGCACCACCGGACGTTGACGCGCCTCACTGTCCGAGCCTGGTGCGGGCGTGGTCGGCGGCGTCACCGTCCAGCCACGCGCGTTCCTCGAGCGCGTCGAGGAACGTCCGGTAGGCGCCGTCGAAGCGCTCGGTGGCCTCGCGGCGGGGCTCGAACACCGCCCGGATGCGCACCATGTGGCGGGCGGTGTCGCGGATCGAGGCGCCGTTCGCGGCGGCCAGCAGCGCCATCCCGAGCGCCGCCTCGGTGTGTTCGGGGACCTCGACCGTCCGACGCAGGACGTCCGCGCGGAGCTGGGACCAGTAGTCGCTCCGCGCTCCGCCCCCCGTGAACCGCAGCGCACCCCCGGTGGGCGCCCCGAGCCGATCGACTTCGTCGAAACACAGCCGCTCGACGAACGCGAGCCCTTGCAGGAGGGCCGCGTAGAGGTCGACGTCGTCAACCGGCTCACCGAGGACGAGGCGCTGGGCATCCGGTGCCTCGAACGGGAACCGCTCACCTTCCGACACCAGCGGGTAGGCGACGACGGTGGCGGGCTCCCGCTCGGAGGCTCGTGCGTCCAGCGCCGCCAGATCGCGCTCCCCGAACCTCTCGGTCAGGACCCCTGCACCGGCGTTCGACGCGCCCCCGGGCAGCCAGCGGCCGTCCGGCGACCGGTGGCAGTACAACGCCCCGGTCGGAGATCTCACCAGTTCCTCCGAGACGCCCTTGAGCACCAGCGTCGTGCCCAGCGCAGACGTCCAGTCCCCGACCGACAGCGCTCCGCCGGCGAGCTGCGCGGCGCACCCGTCGGTCATGCCGGCGATCACGGGCGTCGCCTGGGGGATGCCGGTCTGTGATGCGGCGTCCACGTCGACGACACCCAGGCGGGAACCGGGACGGACGACATCCGGCATGACCTCCTGTGGGATCCCGAGCCGGTCGAGGATGTCCCACGGCCACTCGTCAGCCAGCAGGTCGTACCCGCTCTTGAGCGCATGGCTCGCGTCGGTCGCGGCCGGATGGCCGATCAGCCGCCCCGTGATCACGTCGGCCTGATGGCACAGGCGGACATCAGAGCCCCGTTCGGCGTGCTCGCGGAGCAGCCACACCAGCTTCGGTAACCCCCAGGTCGCCTGCATCCGGTAACCCAGCGACGCCCACACCGACGCGCCCGCCTCACGCACCCGGTCGGCGTCGTCGCCGGCGCGGGCGTCGTCGTACATGACGCTCGCGGTGATCGGCCGCCCGGTGCGGTCGGTGAGCAGCACCGAGCCGGACGTGGCGCACACCGCGACGGCCTGGATGCGGTCGGGGTCGATGCCCCGCAGCGCGGCGCGGCACGCCGACACGACAGCCTGCCACCACCCGTCGGGGTCCTGTTCGTGGCGCCGGCCGTCGCGGCGACTGGTCAACCCAGCGGTGCCGTCGCCGACGACCTCTCCGGCGGAGGTCACCGCCAGCACCTGCGCGCTCTGCGTCCCCACGTCGCAGCCCACCCACAGGTGGTCGTCGGTGGGACGCACCCCTGGTGGACCGCTCACTGCCGATCACGCACCTGCACGTCCACGCTCGCAGCTGTCAGTTCATCTTCG
>JALYHG010000107.1 GCA_030776725.1 Actinomycetota bacterium | reverse complement strand
AGAAGTTCATGAACATGCGCTTCGAGCCGGCCGGGATGACCGACGACGAGGAGATCCGCTTCGCGACGTCGATCATCGACTACCTCGCCCGCAAGCTCGCGATCGAGTACCTCCCCGCCGACAGGCGTGCTGACCTCGGGATCTACACCAGCGACGAACGCACCGCCGCCCTCGACGCCCAGTACGGCGGCGGGTCGACCGGCGTTTCCGCGGCAGCGCCCGTCGCACCGACGACGCGTGCGGAGGCGCTCCCCGCAGCGCCGGCTGCCGACTCCCCGGCGACGTACGACGCCGACGCCCCGCTGTGCTACTCGTGCGGGACGCCGATGGTGCGGGCGGGCAGTTGCCACCTGTGCGAGCAGTGCGGGGCGACGAGTGGCTGCTCCTGAGCACACCCCCAGGTTGGGACATGCTCGACCGCGACGAACCCAGGCCGAGACGTTCCGCGACTCATCGGGTGGCGTGCACGACCACCCGCACGTAATCGGCCCACCAGCGGCCGTCTTCGTCGCGGAGCACTGGCTCGAGCAGCGCCTCCGCCCGGTCGAGGACCGCCGCGGCAGCCTCGTCGTCCATGGCCCGGAACGTGTCGCCGAGGAACGTGGTCAGCCACCAGCGGATGCCGCTCTCGAGAAAGGTCGGGCGCGGGCGAAGCTGACACCCCAACACCGTGAACCCGTGGCGTTCGAGGCGCTGCTGGTAGGCATCGGCTGACGGGAAGAACCAAGCCGGCAGCGGCCGGTCCACCGCCTGCGCGTCGAGCGCCGCTCGGGCCGCGACCCGGATCGCGGCGACGTTGCCGCGGCCACCGAACTCGGCGACGAAGCGGCCATCTTCCACCAGGACACCGACCACCCCCGCGCGGACCGCGTCGGCGTCGGGCATCCAGTGCAACGCGGCGTTGGAGAACACGGCATCGGAGGACCCCAGCAGCCGAGTTGCTGCCCGTCCACGTGGTACGCCTCGATGCCGCGGTTCCGCGCGGCCTGAACCATGTCCGGTGAGCTGTCGACCGCCACGACCTCGGCTCCCCGTCGGGCGATGGCGACCGACAACCGCCCATCACCACACCCCAGGTCGAGGATGCGCTCGCCGGGGCGGGGATCCAAGACATCGACGAGGGCAGCAGCCAGCTCGGCCACGAACGCGGCGTGCTGTTGGTAGGTGTCGGCATCCGCGCTCCAGCTCACGGGGCAACCTTCCGGGTGTCAGCGGCTTGAATGCTGATGCGCCCTGGTGCCGACCGGACCAGGCTCACTCGTCGCGGTCCGACAGGGCCGGCACCAGGAACGCGATCACGCCGGCCAGGAACAACACGCTCCCGACGGTCGTCAGCAGGTCGCCGTCGCGGATGCCAGCCATGAGGAACAGCACCACGCCCGCGAGGAACAGCAGCCAACCGATGAGCTCGCCGTGGATCATCGCTCGCAGTCTCCACACCGCCGGCAGGTCACATGACGACTGAGGCGCAGGTCACGAGCGCGCTGGAACGGCTGGATCTCGAGACGCAGATCCGCCAGCTCCTCGTCGTCCACGTCTACGGTTCGGACCCGCACCAGGTCACCGACCAGGAGGCAGCCTCCAACCGACGCTTGTACGGAGCCGCGACCCCGGCCGAGGTGATCTCTGCCGTCCGCCCCGGCGGGGTGGTCTTCGTCCGTCACAACCGCAGCGATCCACAGGCGTTCGACGTACCGACCAGCAACCTCCGTCGACGCGACCAGGTCACCAGCCTCACGGCTGGCCTGCAGCAAGCGGCCCGCTCGTTGGTCGGTATCGGTCTGCTGGTGGCGACCGATCACGAGGGCGGTCCCGTCACCCGTCTGCCCGGGTCGCACCCGGCCGGCGGCGCCGAGCTGGGTGCAGTGGGGGACCTCGGCGTGGCCAGGCGCGCGGCGGTCTCCGCCGGGCACGAACTGGCTGCGGTGGGCATCAACCTCAACCTCGCACCCGTCGCGGACGTCAGGACCAACCCCGGTAACCCGGTCATCGGCGACCGGGCGTTGTCCGCCGACCCCAAGGCCGCGTCCGACCTGGTCCAGGCGCAGATCGCCGGTTACCACGACGCGGGGATCGCCGCGACCGTCAAGCACTTCCCGGGCCACGGCGGCGCGGACGTCGATAGCCACGAGCGCATGCCGGTGGTGAACGCTCCCCGGCAGGTGTGGTCTGACGTTCACCTGCCGCCGTTCGTCGCCGCCGTGCGCGCTGGCGTCGACGCGGTCATGACCGCCCACCTGAGCGCTCCGGCACTCGACCCGGCAGGGACGCCAGCCACCCTCTCACCGCGGATCGTCGGCGGGCTGCTGCGCCAACAGATGAGCTTCGACGGCGTGGTGATGACCGACTCGCTGTGGATGGGCGGGGTGCGGAACGGGCGTGATGATGGCGAGATCGTGGTGGCGGCGCTGGAGGCGGGCTGCGACGTGCTTCTGATGCCGGTGGACGCCGCCACGGCTGTGCGCGCCATCGTGGGCGCCGTGAGATCCGGCCGGCTCTCACAGGAGACGATCGCCGACGCGACCAGGCGGGTTCTGCGCCTCAAGGCACAGCTTGGGCTGCTGCCCTCCGGACGCTGAGGATCCTGCATCGGCGGCCAGGGTGCGGGCGCCCGGCCGCGGAGGCGTAGCGGCCGTCCTCTTGTCCACACCGGGGGTCGGGTCTGGGTGGCTGTGGCGTCACACCACTTCGTACGATGGTGTCGAACGTCAGTTCGGTTCAGGGAGGGCCGGGGTGTCCGCGATGGCGGTGCAGGCGCCGACCGTGTTCGGCGCGGAACGTCTGCAGGGGTTGGCCAGCGCGGTCGACGGGGTGGTCGCCGCCCGTATCGACGAGTTGGGCGACGACGAGATCCGCGCCGAGCTCGAGGCGGTCGAGGTCGCCCGCCGGCGTCTGGAAGCGCGCGCGTGCCGGCTGACCGCAGCGCTGTCGGAGCGCGCTGCCCGCCGCGCCGCCGAGACCGACCCCCACGATGTGCGCGCCGGTGAGCGCGCCGGCCGGCAGGTCCGCCGCGACCTGGCCGACCACCTCAACTGGAGCCCCGGGCAGGCCAAACGCGCCGTGGCCGACGCCACCGCCCTCGACGCGCACCCGGTCGCCGGGGCTGCGGCCGACGCCGGGCAGCTGACCGCCCGCCACGCCCGGCTGCTGTCGGACACCCTGGCGCACCTGCTGCCGGGAGACCTCCGCGACCGCCTCGAGGCCGAACTGGTCGACGCCGCCCGCGCCCAAGACCCGGTCGAGTTCGGGCGCACCTGCCGGCGGCGTCTGGCCGAGGTCGACCACGACGCGGCGATGCGCGACGACACCCGCCGCCACGCCCGCCGGCGCGCCACACTCACCCACACCGACCAGGGCACCGCGCAGCTGTTCGGGTCGTGGGCAGGGATCGACGCCGAGATCGTGGCCACCGCCGTGCACGCCTTCCGCCGCCCCGACCGCCCAGGCGAGCACCGCACCAGCGAGCAGCGCACCGGCGACGCCATCATCGACGCGCTGTCGGCGGCGCTGCGCGCCGGCCAGGCACCCACCACCCACGGGGTACGCCCCCACATCACCATCACCGTGGCGCTCGACACCGTGCGAAACGGCGCCGGACCGGTCGAGGGTGCCTGGACGGGGCCGGTGGCCTACGGGCAGGTCCGTCACCTGCTCGATGACGCCGGACTGGCGTGGCTAGCCGTCGACCGCGATGGCCTACCGCTGGCGGCCGGCCCGGAGGTCCGCACGGTCCGGGCGGGGCTGTGGCGTGCGCTGGTGCACCGCGACGGCGGGTGCATCGCCGAAGGCTGCGACGCCCCACCGGCCTGGTGTGACGTGATGCACCTGGGCGCCCCTCACGCCCAAGGCGGGCGCCTGACGCTGCACACCGCTGGGCTGGGGTGCCGCTACCACCACCGCCGCTACGACCACCACACATGGCAGGTCACCTGGACCCACCAGCGCCCCACCCTGCACCCGCCTGGATCCCGCGCCGGCCCCGACCCGTGACCGCAAAGGGCTGGCTGCTGCCCGGATGTGACGATGGGGAGGACCGCTCTCGCCGGCGAAGGGCCGGAGGAGGCTCCCGACACGGATGCGTGAGGACGTGGGCACCATGCTGCACAGCACCGCCATGCCGGGACTATGGAGAGGTCGCGGCGGACCGAACGTCCGACGCGTCTCCGTCGTGTCCGTGTCTCAGGTGTCGGGACGCTGCTGCCCATGATGGCTGCATCGCGGGACGCGTGGCGGTGGCTGCGTTCGCGACCGGCGTGGACGCAGGCCCTCGCGTGGCTGCTGCTGGGGTGGGTGCTGCCGGCGTTGTGGCTCGGTCAGTGGCGCGGCCATCCGCGCCTGGGCCGGACGCTGGCAGCCGTCTTCCTGTTGCTGGTGACGGTGTCCACGGCCGCGACGCTGGCCGGTGGCGTTCCCGACGCGGCGACACCCCGCCCAGACGCGTCC
>JALYHG010000106.1 GCA_030776725.1 Actinomycetota bacterium | reverse complement strand
GCTCCGCTCCCACGTCGTCGTCGGGGAACGCGGGGAACTCGGCGAGCTTGCCCAGCGCGACGAGCGCCAGCATGGACATGCGGCACTTGTGGCAGCGCCCGCAGTTGAGGGACTCGCCGGCGTCCCGTGAGCAGACGCGCATATACCGTCGGGCGACGTCCCAGTCGGCGATCATCCTCAGGCGTGCAACCCGGCCGACCTCGACGCTGGCGTGCAGAACCTGCAGCGTCTGGCTGCTGAATGCGTGGTCCATGAGCGGATGCGAACCCAGCGGCGGCAGGTCCTGCTCGCCCACCCAATGGCTCGAGGAGATCGTCACCTCTGTCAGCAAGCCACCGAGGGCATGGGCGACCGAGGCGAGCGCCGCCCCATGCCACTGCGAACGCCAGAACGCGCCGTCCGGCTCGAGAGAACGGACGTTCGTGGAGGGCCGTGCCAGCTCCAGCCCGGTCTCCTCGGCGACGCGGCGGATCGCCCGGTCGAAGCGTGTGCTGCGATACTCCTCGATCCCGTCGACGGCGAGCGCCAGGGCGAATCGGTGGGGGTGGCCGACGGGCACGTCGCGATGGTTGCGGTGCAGGGTGTAGAGGGAGTCGAGGCCTCCGGACAAGAACAGACCGGACCGGTACGCAGCCGGCGGGCGGGCGTCGCGGTCGAGCGGCGCCTCGATGCGCAGCTCCGGACGGTCGCGGCGGTACCACTGGCGCAGCCACGCCAGGGCCGTGCGCGTGCCCTCCACCAGCCGGGGACAGACGTTGCTGGTCAGCCGCAGGCGGCGCTCCCCGTGATGCTGCGCCAGCACCGCGCACGCGACCAGGAAGGGGTCGGCCCGTGGGCGCATCGCTCTGGCGTACTCGGCGGGCATCGCGTACCACAACTCGCGGCTGTCCCGGGTCCGGTCCTCCCAGGACACCTCGGCGACCAGCCGGACGTCGTCGTCCCGCTGCTCCAGGCGCACCCCGTCGACGATCACGGCTGTCCCGTTCGCGGCGCCGTCGCTGCGGTTCGGGCGGTTGCGGTGCGGTCGGTCAGGTCAAAGGCCACCAGTCGGTCGTTGCTGAGCACGGTCGCATAGGACGCGCGCAGATACTCGGTGAAGCCTGGGTAGTGGTCGAGCCACCAGAACGACGGCCAGGCGAACGCGATGGCGCTCGCCCCCTCGGCGTGCATGCGCTCCAGCTCGGCGATGGCCGTGGCATCGTCGGGCGGAGGACCCCAGTACAGGCCTTCACGTTCGAGGAAGGGCAGCACCTCCAGGCCCGGCGCCACCACGTTGAGGTTCAGTTGCTCGTCGTGAACCAGGATCAGCGGCTGGTCTGCACGAGCGGCGGCGGCAAGGTCGGCGGCGGTGGCCATCAGTCGCTGACGGTAGGCCAGCTCGGCGACCACCTGCCGCTCCGGGTCCGGCTCACGCACGTAGGACCGTCGCGTCTCGACGACTCCCATGGCGCTGGGCGGATCGATGAGCCGCCAGCGCTCGGCGACGCGTCGGTAGTCCCGCGCATAGGACTCCGGGTCCCACTTGCGCAGGTAGAACTCCCGCTCCTCGGGGTGGACCGGCGGCGGCGGGTAGAAGGTCACGACGGCAGCGGGTTCCAGCACGGCGGGCAGCCCATGGGCATGGAGGGCCAGGCTGACGTCCACTTCCTCCTGAGCGGTGATGGAGGGATCGAACAGGCCGGTGCGCTCCAAGGCCCGACACGACAACAGCATGCAGTGCGTCTCGATGAAGTCCACGCGCCGGCGCGTGGCTCCACGGTCGCTCTCGTTGGAGTCCGGTCGTGGCTCGATCCGCAGGCCGGTGCCGTCCGGGGTGTCGACCGTGGTGATGGTGTGCAGACGATCATCGAAGTGGACCTTCTCGAACGGGCCGAATCGGTCCACGATCAGTGGCACCGCCGCTGCCGCTGCCTCCTCCTCGCAGGCCGCCAGGAGCTTGCTCAACCACCCGGGCTCGACGAGGACGTCGTTTTCCAGGAAGCAGATCCAGTCGGCGTCGGTGTTGTCGATCACGAGGTTGCGGGCCTCGTTCGGCAACAGGATCTCGTCGGTGGTCGGGCGCACGACGCTCGGCCGACCTCGCAGGACGCGGTCCATCTCGGCACGGAAAGGGGCCGGGGTGCCGGCATCGACGACCACAAGCTCGAAGTTCTCCGGGGTGCACGCGAGCAGGCGCTCGAGCACTTGAGCGGCCATCGAGAACCGCTCACGGGGTACCACTCCTACCGCGACGCTGGCCATTTACTCGCCCTCCTTCTCCGTGGCTTTCGGCGCTCCGGTCGGCTACCGGGCCCGGCCCTGTCCGGCCCTCTCTGTGGCTCGTGTGGCTGGGGGCGCGCCGGACCGGCCGCGACCGCGCCCGCCCGCCGGGTTGGACAGGGCGTTGTCCAGTAGCCGGGACAGGATGGGGCCCGAGTCGAACAGTGACTCTGCCAGCTCCCGGGCGGCCGTCCGCTGCCTGCGGTAGTCGCGTTCCACCGTCCGCAGGGCTTCCACGGCCTCGTCCCGGCAGGAGAACCGGAACAGACCCTCGGCGTCGGGCAGGAAGTCGCTCGGACCGGTGTGCTGGACGACGGCTGGTCGTCCGCTGGCCAGGTAGCAGAGGGTCCGGTCGCTCACCCATGCGTTCTGTAGGACGAGACAAGACGGCTTCGCGCAGCTGAACTCGCCGCGGGAGGCCTGGATGTAGCGGCGGTATGCCCAGGGGTCTGCGGCCACCTCGGCGGAGCGACGCAGTCGCCACCCCCCGCGGCGCATCCGCCGCACGTCCTCTGCGTCGCCGGCTGCCTCCTCGGGCTTCACCTCAACGTCGCGCCTGGGCGAACCGGTGCGACTGTCGCCGAAGTAGGCCGCGAGCTCGAGCTTCGCGCCGCTGCGTAGGGGCAGGTCGGCGTACTCCAGGAAGGTCACCCGCTTGTTGTTCTCGTACAGCAGGCCGGCACCGTCGGTTATCCACTCGTCGCCCCACCAGCTCGTCACCGTCGTGTAGGTCGCGTCGGGAACGGGTGGGCACACCGGCCAGGACGGCAGGTGCACGACGCGGCCGATCCGGTGCCAGTCGATGCCGGCATCCGGGAAGCCGGCACGGGCGGTGCCGACGGTCTCCCCGATGGTGAACCAGTGGTCGTGCGGGGCTGGGGCCAGCTGGCCGAAGGAGATCCACTGCTGCAGCAACCCCGGGTCGAGGTCGACGAGCGCCGAGCGGGCGAAGTGCCCGACGACGTGACTCGAGGAGCGGTAGTCGAAGTTGATGAGGAGGTCGGCACGTGCGGTCAGCCTCGCGAACGTTTTCTCGCCGCCGCCGAGCCAGCGGACGGGCGTCCCGGCGCCGTCGGCTTCGTAGGCGAGGAC
>JALYHG010000105.1 GCA_030776725.1 Actinomycetota bacterium | reverse complement strand
CCCGAGCCGCTGCACCCCGGCCACGACCGACCGTGGACTGGTGGCCACGTCGCGGACGGCGCCGGCGGCCAACCGCACGGTGTTGGGACGGGGCGCCGGATGCCAGACCCGGGGTTGGGGGAGGTCGCCTCCCTGATCGAAGTCGAGGAGGAGCGTGGCGATGTCGATCCCCGTCACCCCATCGACCATGGCGTGGTGGGTCTTGCCGAGGTACGCGACGCGGCCGTCCTCGAGGCCCTCGATCACGTACAGCTCCCACAGCGGCCGCTTGCGGTCCAGCGGACGGCTGATCAGGCGCCCGACGTACTCCATCAGCTGGTCCATGCGACCCGGGCGTGGCAGGGCCGCGTGACGGACGTGGTAGGAGAGGTCGAACTGCTCATCGTCGATCCAGATCGGCGACGTCAGCGGAAGTGGGCGGTCGACGACCTTCTGACGGAACCGCGGGACCAGATGCAGGCGCGAACGGACCAGGCGGACGAACCGCGAGAACTCGAACTCACCGTCGTCGGGCGGGTCGAAGATGAACAACCCGGCCGTGTGCATGTGCTCGGTGGGCGTCTCCAGTTCGAGGAAGGTGGCGTCGAGGGTCGACAGGCGATCCCCGTGGCCGATACCCATGCGGCTCCTTCAGCGCGTGGCTGGCCGGCTTCACCGCTGACGTCGGGTCAGCGCCGCCATGGTACGAGACGTCGCTCGGCGCTGGGTGCGACGTCACGGTGCGTGACTTGCAAGTCCGCGAGCGTAACCGGACGTTGGCTCGTCCGTTTCGTGTAGATGAGAACTAGCATGGGTGCTGGAGGGGCAACGGGTGAGGGTGCTGATCGCAGAGGACGACGAGGCGCTGCGGTCGTTGATCGTCGCGACCGTGCCGGCCGACTGGGAGGTCCACGAGGCGAGCGACGGGGTGGAGACGGTCGCGAGCGCTCGACGGCTCCAGCCTGACGCGATCATCCTCGACCACGAGATGCCGGTCATCACCGGGGTCGAAGTCTGCCGGCTGCTGGCCGCGGAACCCTGGCGTGGCTCGTGCCGGGTGGTGGCTCTCACCGGCGTCCGCGATGCGGAGATCCGGCGTCAGATGGCGGAGGCCGGCGCCGATGCCTTCCTGGAGAAACCGTTCAGCCCGGTCGAGCTGATCGAGCTCGTGTCGGTCTGGGAGCGCCGTGCCTGAGCAACGTGTGGGCGACGACCGGTTGGGCGTCCTCCAGGAGCAGCTGCTGCACTACGCGCGCGATCTGCGCGGCGCGCTGGACCGCACCCAGGCGACGGTCGCGGAGCTGTCCCGCACCCACCTCGAGACGGTGGCGGCGCTGGCCGCAGCGATCGACGTCCGAGACGCCGTCACCGGCGGACACGTGTACCGCGTCGCCCACTACGGGATCGTCCTGGCGCGTCACCTCGCCCCGCAGCACGCAGCCGACCCGCAACTGGTGTACGGCTTCCTGCTGCACGACATCGGCAAGCTCGGGGTTCCCGACGGGATCCTGATGAAGCCGGGCCGGCTGACCGAAGCGGAGCAGACGCTGATGCGCCGCCACGTCACGTACGGGGTCCGGTTCGTCGAGCAAGTCAGCTTCCTGCAGCCCGCCTTGCAGGTGGTGGCCACCCACCACGAGGCCTTCGATGGCAGCGGCTACCCGCGCGGGCTGGCCCGCACCGACATCTCACTCGTCACGCGGATGTTCGGCGTCTGCGACGCGTTCGATGCGATGGTGCACGACCGTCCCTACCGACCGGCGATGTCAGTCGAGGAGGCCGTCGAGGAGCTGCGGGCGGGGGCGGGCGCGCAGTTCGACCCTGAGGTCGTCGCCGGCTTCCTGGAGATCCTCGATCGGATCGTGGCCGTCGAGGACCGCCCCGAGCTCCCCGACGTCGACGTCACGCCCTCGCCGGCGCGGCTGCGGCCCCTGTGGGCGCAGGCCAACCTGGTCTTCGATGCGCTCGACGACGGGATGCTGCTCGTGTCTCCCGACGGTGTGATCCGAGACGCCAACCGCGCCTGTCTGGAGCTGTTCGGCCTCGCCGCACCACCGGTGGGACTCACCGTCGACGAGCTGATCGACCGCTCCGAGACATCGTTGACGGACGCGTCCCTGGCACGGCTGCGCGCCGCCGCAGCGCCGGAGGCGCTCCTCGACGGCCGGTCAGAGGACCACCTGAACCTGGAGACCGCCGACCAGGGCCGCCTCCGGCAGACCGCCCACACCTTGCGTGAGGAGGACGGGACCGTCACCGGCCGCCTGCTGGTGTTCCACCGGGTGTGACGGCGCGCGCAGCCGTGCAACCCCGCCCGCGGGTAGCGTCGCGCCTGCGATGCCCCTCGAGCACTTCTCTCCCGCCGTCCGCACGTGGTTCGCGACGACGTTCCGCGAGCCGACCGCCGCGCAGGCGGCCGGCTGGCCACCGATCGCGGCCGGGGACCACACCCTGCTGCTGGCTCCCACCGGCTCCGGGAAGACCCTGGCCGCGTTCCTGACCGCCATCGACCGGATGGTGACCACCCCGGTCCCGCCCCGCGACGAACGCACCCGGGTTCTGTACGTCTCCCCGCTGCGGGCCCTGGCCGTCGACGTGGAGAAGAACCTGCGTGCACCGCTGCGCGGCGCCGTCCTGGCGGGCGAGCGGATGGGTCTGGAGTTGACGGCACCCACCGTCGCGATCCGCACGGGTGATACGCCCGGCCGTGAGCGTCAGACGATGGTGCGCAACCCACCCGACATCCTGATCACCACACCGGAGTCGCTGTACCTGCTGCTGACGTCCAAAGCACGTCTGACGCTGCGCCACGTCCAGCAGGTGATCGTCGACGAGATCCACGCCGTCGCGGGGAACAAGCGCGGGGCGCACCTGGCGCTGTCGCTCGAGCGTCTGGCCGCCTTGACCACCTGCCCACCACAGCGCATCGGGTTGTCGGCCACGCAGCGCCCCCTGGATGAGGTCGCACGGTTCCTGGGCGGCTTCGACGCGGGCCACCCCCGCCCGGTCACGATCATCGACGCCGGGGCGACCAAGGAGCTGCGCGTCGACGTGGTCGTCCCGGTCGAGGACATGGGTGAGCTCGGCTCGGTGGTCGACGACCCGTTCGGCGACCCCGCCGCCAACGGTTCGACCCGGCGCAGCATCTGGCCGGCGATCCAACCGCGCCTCTTGGACCTGATCCACGCGCACCGCTCGACGCTGATCTTCTGCAACGCCCGCCGGCTCGCCGAGCGGCTCGCGGCCCGCCTCAACGAACTCGAACGTGACCGCCGCGCCGCCGCCGGGGACCTGGCCGCCGACGCCGAGCCGCCGGTCCTGGTCAAAGCCCACCACGGGTCGCTGTCACGCGAGCAGCGCACCACGATCGAAGACGAGCTCAAGCGTGGATCGCTCCGCGCGTTGGTCGCCACGTCCTCGCTGGAGCTGGGCATCGACATGGGGGCGATCGACCTGGTGGTGCAGGTCGAGTCGCCCGGATCGGTCGCACGTGGGCTGCAACGGATCGGACGGTCCGGCCACCGGGTGGGCGAGCCGTCCCGTGGGACGCTGTTCCCCAAGTACCGCGGTGACCTGCTCGAGGCGGCGGTCGTGGTCCGTCGGATGCGCCAGGCCCTGATCGAGGAGACGCGGTACCCGCGCAACCCCGTCGACGTCCTGTCGCAGCAGATCGTGGCGATGGCGGCGATGGACGACTGGTCGGTCGACGAGTTGGCGGCTCTGGTGCGGCGCGCCGCGAACTTCTCGGAGCTGTCCGACGCGGCCCTGCACGCGGTGCTGGACCTGCTCGCAGGCCGGTACCCGTCGGAGGAGTTCGCCGAGCTGACGCCGCGCATCGTGTGGGACCGGGTCGCCGGCGTCATCCGCGGCCGGGACAGCGCCCAACGGCTGGCGGTCACCAACCCCGGCACCATCCCCGACCGCGGCCTGTTCGGGGTTTTCCTCCCCGACGGTAGCCGGGTCGGGGAGCTCGACGAGGAGATGGTCTACGAGTGCCGCGCCGGCGAGACGTTCACGCTCGGAGCGTCGACGTGGCGGATCGAGGAGATCACGTTCGACCGGGTGATCGTCACGCCCGCTCCCGGCGCCCCGGGGAAGTTGCCGTTCTGGCACGGCGAGGGCCCGGGGCGCCCGGTCGAGGTCGGCCGTGCCGTCGGGGCGTTCGTGCGGGAGCTGCAGGCCCGCGGCGACCGCGCCGTCGACGCGCTGGTGGCCGACGATGGGCTGGACACGCTCACCGCCCGCAACCTCGTCGACTACCTGGACGAGCAGGTTGCCGTCACGGGGGTGGTCCCCGACGACCGCACCATCGTGGTCGAGCGGTTCCGCGACGAGATCGGCGACTGGCGGATCTGCGTCCTGTCGCCGTTCGGCGGCCGTGTGCACGCCCCGTGGGCGCTGGCCATCCGCCGCCGGCTCCGCGAGCGTGGCGACATCGACGTGGAAGCGATCTGGTCCGACGACGGGATCGTGCTCCGCCTACCGGAGGCGGTGGATCGCATCCCGGTCGACGACCTGGCCATCGACCCCGACGAGGTCGAGGAGCTGGTGGTCGCCGAGCTGCCCGACAGCGCCCTGTTCGCCAGCCACTTCCGGGAGGCGGCCGGCCGTGCGCTGCTGCTCCCACGGCGCCGCCCCGGCCGGCGCACGCCGCTATGGCAGCAGCGCCAGCGCGCCAGCGACCTGCTGACGGTCGCCGCCCGCTACCCGTCGTTCCCGATCCTGCTTGAGACGACCCGCGAGTGCCTCCGCGACGTGTTCGACCTCCCAGCGCTGAAGGCCGTCCTCGGGGAGGTGCGTTCCCGCCGCATCCGCGTGGTCGCGGTCGACACGCCCCACGCCTCACCGTTCGCGCAGTCGCTGCTGTTCCACTGGATCGCCACGTACATGTACGAGGGCGACTCCCCCGTGGCTGAGCGGCGTGCGGCAGCGCTGGCCCTGGATCGGGACCTGCTCCGCGACCTGCTCGGAGCCGAGGAGCTGCGCGACCTCCTCGACGCCGACGTGCTGTCGGACCTGGAAGACGAACTACAGCACCTGACGCGCGGCCGCCAGGCGAGCTCAGCCGATCAGGTGCACGACATGCTCCGCCGCGTCGGGGAGCTGACCCTCGGCGAGTTGGAGCGGCGCTGCGCCGGGGACCCGGCGTCCTGGGTGGGTCAGCTCGTCGACGAGCGACGTGCCATCCGGATCCGCGTGGCAGGCGAGGAACGCGTCGCTGCCGCCGAGGACGCGGCGCTGCTGCGTGACGCGCTGGGGGTCGCGCTCCCCGCCGGGCTGCCCACGGCGTTCACCGAGCCGCAGCCCGACCCGTTGGTCCGGCTGGTGGGCCGCTACGCCCGGACCCACGGACCCTTCGTCGCTGGGGAGGTCGCCACACGCCTCGGCGTCCCGACGAACCGCATCCACGCTGCCCTGGCTCGTCTGGAGGGCGACGGTCGCGTCGTGCGGGGGGAGTTCCGACCCACGTCGCCGCCCGGTGATGGCCGACGCGTCCCCGCCGGACACGCCGGCGAGCGCGAGTGGTGCGACGTGGACGTGCTGCGCCGGCTGCGCCAGCGCACGCTGGCGGCGCTGCGCCGCGAGATCGAGCCGGTCGATGCCGGGGCGCTGGGCCGGTTCCTGCCGCGCTGGCACGGCATCGGTGCCGGCCGGCGCGGGACCGATGCGCTGGTCGACGCGCTCGCGCAGCTGCAAGGCGCCCCGATCCCAGCCTCGGTGCTGGAGACCGACGTCCTACCCGCTCGGGTGGACGGCTACCGGCCGGCGGACCTCGACGCGCTCCTGGCCGCAGGTGACGTCGTCTGGGTCGGAGCGGAGGCGATCGGCCCGGCCGACGGACGGGTGGTCGTGACCTTCCGCGACGACGCACGCCGGCTGGCGCCCGCCGCGCTCGACCCGCGACCCGACGGAGCGGTGCACCAGGCGTTGCGCCGCCATCTGGCCGAGTGCGGCGCGTCGTTCTGGCCGGAGCTGGTCGGCGCCGCGGCCGTCGCCGTCGACGATCACCGGCGGCCGGACCACGTCGCGGACCCGGCCGTGGTCCTGACG
>JALYHG010000104.1 GCA_030776725.1 Actinomycetota bacterium | reverse complement strand
CGGGGCGACCGTGCTCCCGCCTGCGTCGGCGCCGCTGGCCGCCCGCATGCGCCCGCGGACCCTCGACGAGTACGTCGGCCAGCACCACGTGGTGGGTGCCGGCTCGACGCTGCGGGCTCTCCTCGAGCGCGACGAGCTGTGTTCTGTCGTGCTGTGGGGTCCGCCCGGTAGCGGGAAGACGTCGCTGGCGGCCGTGATCGCCGCGACCACCGACGCGGCGTGGGAGGAACTGTCGGCGGTCAGCGCTGGCGTGAAGGACGTTCGGGCGGTGATCGACCGCGCCCGCACCCGGTTGCAGGCCGCGACGCCCAGCGACCGCGCCCGCACCCGGTTGCAGGCCACGACGCCCAGCGACCGCGCCGGAACCCGGTTGCAGGCCGCGACGCCCAGCGACGGGTCCCGTACCGGGTTGCAGGGCGCCACGCCCAACCGTCGGGGACGGCGGACGGTGCTGTTCCTCGACGAGATCCACCGGTTCAACAAGGCCCAGCAGGACGCCTTGCTCCCAGCGGTGGAGCACGGATGGTTCACGCTGGTCGGTGCCACCACCGAGAACCCGTTCTTCGAGCTGACCGCCCCGCTGCTGTCACGTTGTCAGCTGGTGCGCCTCGAGCCGCTCGACGCCGAGGCCATCTCCACGATCGTGCGGCGGGCCGTGACCGACCCCGATCGCGGCTACGGCGGGCGGGTCGCGCTCGACGACGACGCCCGACACCACCTGGTGGCCGCGGCGGACGGTGACGCCCGCGTCGCGCTGGTCACCCTCGAGGCGGCCGTTGAGGCCGCCAGCGCAGACGCCGCTGACGGGGTGGTGTCGGTCACGCTCGACGACGTGGTCGCTGCGCTCGCGTCCAAGCGGCTCCGCTACGACAAGGACGGCGACCAGCACTACGACCAGGCCTCGGCGTTCATCAAGTCGCTGCGCGGCAGCGACCCCGACGCGGCCGTGTACTGGCTGGTGCGGATGCTCGACGCCGGGGAGGATCCGCGCTTCCTCGCCCGGCGCATGGTCATCTTCGCCAGCGAGGACGTGGGATTGGCCGACCGTGGCGCCTTGGGACTGTCGGTCGCCGCGTTCGAGGCGCTCGATCGGGTCGGTCTCCCCGAGGCCCGCTTCAACCTCGTCCACGCCGCGATCGCGCTCGCCACCGCGCCGAAGTCCGACTCGGTGAAGCGTGCCCTCGGCGCGGCGGACGCTGCCGTGTCGGAGGCCGGGAACGCCGCGGTGCCCCCGCACCTGCGGGACGCGCACTACCGTGGCGCGCGTCGGCTCGGTCACGGTGTCGGCTACCGCTCCCCACACGATTACGCTGACGCCCACGTCAGGCAGCAGTACCTGCCCGACGAGTTGGTGGGTCGGGTGCTGTACCGCCCGACCGAGTACGGCGACGAGGCGCAGATCGCCCGCCGGGTCGCACGGTGGCGGTCACAGGCGACACGGTCGAGCGCGGACACGACCGCACCAGACGACGGAAGGAGCGGCGCATCGTGAGCGGAACCGAGTGGGCCGCGCTCGTCGCAGCCGGGTTCTTCGCGCTGGCGGTCCTGGTGATCTGCGTGGTCCTCCTCAACGTGTTCCGGCTGATCAGCGAGCTCGGGAACCTGGTGCGAGGCATCACCGACGAGACCGTGCCCCTGATCGGCGGCGTCGGTGAGACGGTCAGCGGGGTCAACGTGGAGCTGGCCCGCGTCGACGCGGTCGTCGCCGGGGTGCAGCGCATCACTGACCGCGCGGACGCGACCATGGCGGTGATCCAGGCGACGATCGCCGGCCCGCTGATCAAGTTGGCTGCGTACGGCACCGGTGTGGCCGCAGCCTGGCGCGCCGCCGTGTCTCCGCAGCGACGATCCTGACCTGGGGGCCACGATCGAGGCCACGGCGCGCGAGTAGAGACTGAACACAGCCGACCAGGAGCGACATGCGCAAGCTGCTGCTCGTGATCTTCCTCACCCTCTTCGGGCTCGGCATCGGGTTGGTGGTGGGCGCGATCGTCATGCGCCGCGTCGATCGTGCCGCCGCCCGGGTCTCACCCCGCGCCCTGTCCCAGCGGGCCGGCGATGCGACCAGCGCTTGGCGCCGCCGGCTGCGCACCGCGATCGCTGCGGGTGCTGCGGCGGCGACGGCGAAGGAAGCTGAGCTGCGCCACCGGTACGGCATCCTGACGGTGGACGAGGCGCGCACCCTGCACCGCTCCGGGGACCGCTGAGGTGGACGCCTTCGAGATCCGCGAGGCGTTCCTGGAGTTCTTCGAGGAACGCGGTCACCGGCGGTACGAGTCGGCGTCGCTGATCCCCAACGACCCGACGCTGTTGCTCACCAACGCCGGCATGGTGCCGTTCAAGCCGTACTTCCTCGGCGACGCGGAACCGGAGACGCCCCGCGCCACCAGCTTCCAGAAGTGCGCCCGTACGGTCGACATCGAGAACGTGGGCCGCACCAGCCGGCACTTCACGCTGTTCGAGATGCTCGGCAACTTCTCGTTCGGCGACTACTTCAAGCGCGACGCGATCCGGTGGGCGTGGGAGCTGTCGATCGGTCCACTGGGCCTGGAACCCGACCGGATCTGGGTCACCGTCTTCGAGGACGACGAGGAAGCCGCCGACCTGTGGGAGTCGGAGACCGACGTGCCCCGCGCTCGCATCCAGGCGATGGGCGAGGCCGACAACTTCTGGTCGATGGGGGTCGCCGGCCCGTGCGGGCCGTGCTCCGAGCTGTACTACGACCGCGGCCCGCAGTACGGAACCGAGGGTGGCCCCGCCGCCGATCCCGAGCGGTACTTCGAGTACTACAACCTCGTGTTCATGCAGTACGTGCGTGACGACCCCGGGAACATCATCGGAGACCTGCCGGCGCAGAACGTCGACACGGGGCTCGGGCTCGAGCGGATGGCGATGCTCAAGCAGAACGTCCCCACCGCCTACGACATCGACACCCACCGGCCGATCATCGCTCGGGCCGAGGAACTGACCGGCGTGGCCTACGGACGGGAACCCGAGTCCGACGTGTCGCTGCGGGTGGTGGCCGAGCACTCGCGCGCTGCAGCGTTCCTGATCGCCGACGGTGTGCTGCCGTCCAAGGAGGGACGCGGGTACATCCTGCGGCGGCTGCTGCGCCGTGCGGTCCGCCACGCCCGCGGTCTGGGCACCGAGCCGCCGGTGCTGCC
>JALYHG010000103.1 GCA_030776725.1 Actinomycetota bacterium | reverse complement strand
GCTGGCCGGGGGGCTCGTTGTCTCGGCCGAGCACGATGATCTCCCGCCAGCGCAGCCGGGCTTCGTCGGCCATCTCGATGAGTGCCCTGATGCGGTGACGCGCCCCACGGGTCACTATTAAAGGTCCGGGTTCATAGGTCAGGAACGCGCCAGCGTCCAGCTTGGCGCGTACGTCCAGCGACGATTCACCGTCCCGGCCGGTTAGGGCGACGCTGGCAGTCGCTGTTCGCAAGGTCAGGGTGGTGTCGGGTCCGAGTTCGATGGTGAGCTGTAGTTCGTCGCCACCGAGTGGGCTGGCCGCGCTACCGACCAGGTGCACGGTCGCCTCCTTGCTTCCGGACGGGCCGGTGCGGCGCAGCGTGAGGGGGGGAGCAGACCGCATGGTGACCAGTCTGGTGCGGCCGTGGTCGTCGGCCTCGGCGCGGATGGCGGCTCGCGCTCTCATGGGTGCCGGCTCATCGGACGCTGCTCGTGGGTGAGCTCGTCGTGAGCTGTTCCCGCACCCAGTCGGCGATCGGGCGAACCCCGTCCGCACCCATGACGGCAGTGAACAGCGTCGGTCGCATCCCACGTTGCCGCTCGGCGTCCAGGCGCATGCGCTCCAGGTCGGCCCCAACGTGGGGGGCAAGGTCAACTTTGTTGACGATCAGCAGGTCCGAGCTGGTGATTCCGGGCCCGCCCTTGAAGGGGATGTCGTCGCCTGCGGCGACGTCGATGACGAAGACCTGGCGGTCCACGAGCGCACGGCTCCAGGTGAGGGTGAGGTTGTCCCCCCCGCTCTCGATCAGGACGAGTTCGAGTCCTTGGACCGCGGCTATGAGCTGTTCCACGGCGTCGAGGTTGGCCGAGACGTCGTCGCGCACGGCGGTGTGGGGGCAGCAGCCGGTTTCGACTGCAACGATGCGGTCGGTGGGCAGGACGGCGGCGGCACGTAGAGCGTCGGCGTCGGCGGTCGTGAAGATGTCGTTGGTTACCACGGCAAGTTCGATGTCGTCCGTCAGCTCCGCGCATAGCCCGGCAATCACCGCGGTCTTGCCGCTGCCGACCGGGCCGCCGATGCCGACGCGTAGGGGTCCGGCCGGTGGCGTCCGCGTCGTGGGACGGCTCGTGGTCGCGTGCCTGTCAGGATGCAAAGAGGCGTCCTTCCGCGTCGCGGTGGTGGTCCGCTGTCTGCTCGACAAGGACGGCGGCGGCGGCCGGGAGTTGGCTCAGGTCGGTGGGCGTAGCGGCGGCCTGCTCGGCGACTTGTTCGATGTCGTGTGAGAGGGCGGCGAGCGTTGCGCTCACGGCATACGGGTCGAGGCCCAGCAGCCGCAGGGCAGCGGTGGCCGGCACCGCGACGCTGCCGTAGGCGGCGACCAGCGCCACGGTTCGGGGAGCCAGCCCGGCGGCGGCAGCGCACGCTCCCAGCACCACCACCCGATGTGGCCCGTCCGGGTGGCTGCCCAGCGCTTCCCAGTCGCGTTCGGGCCAGATGCGGTGCGCCACACGCAGGAGCTGGCGGCCGAGTGCCCGGGAGGTCGTCCGCAATGCCGGAGACACGATCCGGGCGGTGCATTCCAGGTCGAGCCGGCGCCAGTTGGGTGCAGCGGCCGCGGCAGCTGCCGCGAGCGCGGCCTCGGTCAGACCTACCGTCCACAGTCGTCCATCGAGGAAGGCCGTGAGGTCGGCCAGGTCGCGGACGCGGCCGTCGTTGACGGCGGCCTCAATCCCCCCAGAGTGGGCGTGGTCACCGGCGGGCAGCCGCGCGTCGGCTAGAAGCAGCGCGGCAGCCGGTGCGGTGTCGGTCGGTGTCACACCACCGGTAGCTACTTGAGGGGTGAACGTCTCGCCGACCGTGGATGCGGCCTCGACGCGGCTGATCTGGGGCACGGGGAGGGTCATCGCGTTCAGAACAGCGAGTAGCGCTGGGCGAGCGGGAGCTCGACGGCGGGGGCGGCTTCCACCGTCTCACCGTCGATCTCGACGACGAAGGTCTCTGGATCGACGCGGATGTCGGGGGTGGCGGTGTTCTGTGGTAGGGCGTCCTTGCCGCGGTCCCGACAGTCGGCGACCGCGACCAGGCGGCGTCGCACCCGGACACGGTCCGCCAACCCCGCGTCGATGGCCGCCGGGGCGACGAAGGCGAAGCTCGTGGCCGCCGCAACACCGGGGGCGGCACCGAACATCGGCCGCGGCAGGATGGGCTGGGGGGTGGGGATGGAGGCGTTCGCATCGCCGACCGCCGCCCAGGCGATCATGCCGCCCTTGAGGACCATGTCGGGTCTGATCCCGAAGAACCGCGGGTTCCACAGCGTGAGGTCGGCGAGCTTGCCGACCTCCACCGAACCGATCTCGTGTTCGAGCCCGTGGGTGACGGCGGGACAGATGGTGTACTTGGCGACGTAGCGACGGGCCCGATGGTTGTCGGCGGGACCGTCGCCGGGCAAGGGGCCGCGTCGGCGCTTCATCACGTGGGCGGTCTGCCAGGTGCGGACGATCACCTCTCCGGCCCGGCCCATGGCCTGCGAGTCGGAGCCGATGATGGAGATGGCGCCGAGGTCGTGCAGGACGTCCTCGGCCGCGATCGTCTCCGGGCGGATGCGGCTCTCCGCGAAGGAGAGGTCCTCGGGCACCGAGGGGTTCAGGTGGTGGCAGACCATGAGCATGTCGAGGTGCTCGTCGACGGTGTTGACCGTGTGCGGTCGGGTGGGGTTGGTGGACGAGGGGAGGACGTTGGGCTGGGAGCACACGGTGATGATGTCGGGCGCGTGGCCACCTCCGGCACCTTCGGTGTGGTAGGTGTGGATCGACCGACCGGCGATGGCCGCCAAGGTGTCCTCGACGAACCCGGCCTCGTTGAGGGTGTCGGTGTGGATCGCGACCTGGACGCCGGTGCGGTCGGCGACGGTCAGGCACGCGTCGATCGCCGCAGGGGTGGTCCCCCAGTCCTCGTGGAGCTTGAATCCGGCGGCACCACCGGCCAGCTGCTCGTCCAGGGCGCTGTGCGAGACCGTGTTGCCCTTGGCGAGCAGGGCGACGTTGACCGGCCAGGGATCGAGCGCCTCCAGCATCCGCTGCAGGTACCACGGCCCAGGCGTGACCGTGGTGGCCTTGGTGCCCTCGGCCGGGCCGGTGCCGCCGCCGACGATGGTCGTGATGCCGCTGGCCAGCCCCTCCTCGAGGATCTGGGGGCAGACCAGGTGCACGTGGCAGTCGATCGCACCGGCGGTGAGGATCCGTCCGTTGCCCGCGATCGCTTCCGTGCCAGGACCGATCACCAGGGCGGGGTCGACCCCGTCCATCGTGTCGGGGTTGCCGGCCTTGCCGATGCCCGCGAGGCGTCCGTCACGCACGCCGACGTCGGCCTTGACGATCCCCCAGTGGTCCAGCACGACCACTCCCGTGATGACGAGGTCCAGCGCCCCATCGGCGCGGCTGGCCCTCGATTGTCCCATCGACTCGCGGATGACCTTGCCGCCGCCGAACACGACCTCGTCCCCGCCCTGGGCACGGTCATCTTCGATCTCGATGAGTAGGTCGGTGTCGCCGAGCCGGATGCGGTCGCCGGTCGTCGGTCCGAACAGCTGCGCGTACCGCGCGCGATCGATCTCAGCCATCGTCGGGCTCCCGGTCGTCGAGGCGGCCGGCGCACAGCCCCCGGAACCCGGCAGCGATGCGGTGGCCACCGAACGCGACGATCTCCACGTCCTGCTGCAAGCCGGGCTCGAAGCGGACCGAGGTGCCCGCCGGGACCGCCAGCCGGAAGCCCCAGGCGGCCTGCCGGTCGAAGGCGAGAGCCGCGTTGGCCTCGGCGAGGTGGAAGTGTGAGCCGATCTGGATCGGTCGGTCGCCGGTGTTGCGGACGCGCAGCGTCCGGGTGGGTCGGTCGGGCACGACCTCGATGGCGCCCTCGCGGACGACGATCTGTCCGGGGATCACTGCGTTCGTCCTCCCGTGGTCACTGGATGGGATCGTGGAGGGTCACGAGCTTGGTGCCGTCCGGGAAGGTCGCCTCAACCTGCACCTCGTCCACGAGTTCCGCCACGCCGTCCATGACGTCGCTGCGGTCGAGTACCTCGCGGCCGGCCTGCATCAGGTCGGCGACCGTGCGGCCGTCGCGGGCGCCCTCCAGCACGAACGCGGTCAGGAGTGCCACCGCCTCGGGATGGTTGAGACGTAGCCCCCGGTCACGTCGACGCTGGGCGACGTCCGCAGCCACATGGATCAGAAGCCGCTCCTGCTCGTGTGGAGTCAGACGCACCTCTCACCTCTCTCGGGTCGGTCGGGCTCAGACGACCAGTAGGTCGTTGACCGTCTCGGCGTCGACTTCTCTCGTCCGTCCCTGCGCGACGATCCTGCCGGCGTCCATCACCGCGTACTGGTCGGACAGGCGCAGCGCGAAGTCGACGTACTGCTCGACCACCAGGACGGACGTGCCGCGGTGGCCTCGCAGGCGCCGCAGGGCATGCTCGATCTCGTCCACGATCGAGGGCTGGATGCCCTCGGTCGGCTCGTCGAGCACCAGCAGGCGTGGCCGGCGCACCAGCGCACGGGCGATGGCCAACTGCTGGCGCTGTCCACCGCTCAGGACCCCGGCGCGCCAGGTCAGGAGCTCCTCGAGCCGCGGGAAGACCTCCAGGGCCTCGGAGACCGCCACCGTCGCGTCGCGCCCAGCCGACTCGGCGACGACCGTGAGGTTCTCCCGGACGGTCAGGTCCGAGAACACCGCCTGGCCCTGGGGCACGTACCCCATGCCGAGACGGACACGCTGGTAGGGCTGCAGGCCGCCCAGGTCGGTGCCGTCGAAGGTGATGGTCCCGTGCCAGACCGTCACCAGCCCGAGGACGGCCTTCAGCAGGGTCGTCTTGCCGACACCGTTGCGTCCCATGATGGAGGTCACCGCGTCAGGTGCGGCCAGGTCGATCCCCGACAGCACCTTGGTCGAGCCGTAGCCGGCGTGCAGGTCGTCGATCCGCAGCATCCTTCAGTTCACCTGACCGTCGCGGGTGGACACGTGGGTCTCGTCGGGGACGTCGGCGTCCGCGTGCTGACGCCCGAGGTACACCGCCCGCACGTGCTCGTCGGCCTGGACCTCGTCGACCGTGCCTTCGCACAGGATGCGACCCTCGTGCATGACGGTGACCCGGCGGGCGAACCGGCGCAGGAAGCGCATATCGTGCTCGACGACGATCACGGTACGGTGTTCGACGAGCTGCTCGAGCAGCTGGCCGGTGCGCGTGCGCTCTTCTTGGGTCATCCCCGCCACCGGTTCGTCGAGCAGGAGCAGCCGAGGGTCCTGCACCAGCAGCATCGCGATCTCGAGCCACTGGCGCTGGCCGTGCGACAGGATCCTCGCGGGGTGCTTGGCCAGGTCGGTGAGCCCCACTACCTCCAGCGTGTCGGCGACGTCCGGCGTGATCGCGGTGCGCCGACGCAGCAGGGTCGTCCAGGGTCGGTGCAGGCCAGCTGCCAGGTCCACGTTGGCCAGCACGGACAGCTCGTCGAACACGGTGGGCGTCTGGAACGAGCGACCGACACCGAGCCCCACGATCGCGTGTTCCCGTGTACCAGCCAGCTGGGTGCCCGCGAACCGGATGCTCCCCGTCGCGGGACGGACCCTGCCGGTGATCGCGTCGATCAGGGTCGTCTTGCCGGCGCCGTTGGGGCCGATCAGGAACCGGAGCTCGCCTGCCTCCACGTCCAGGTCGAGGTCATCCACGGCGTGGAAGCCGCCGAACGACACCGTCAGGCCCCGAATCCGCAACAGCGGCTCGCTCATCCCGGCAGCTCCGCACCGGTGGGGGCACGTCCGAAGCCCCCGGGTGAGGCCGCAACGCGGGCCACGCGCCGACGGATCCCATCGATCAGGCCCGCGAGCCCACGCGGTGCGAACACCAGCACGACCACCAGGAGGGCGCCCTGGAGGTACAGCCAGCCGGACGGCATCGCTTCGCTCAGGGTGGTCTGTCCGAGCCCGAACAGCACCGCTCCGAGAGCGGCCCCGTACAGCGTTCCCCGTCCGCCGACCGCGACCCACAACACCATCTGGATCGACGGGATGATCCCGATGATGCCCGGGGCGATGATCCCGACGATCGGCACGAACAGAGCCCCAGCCAGTCCGGCTAGCGCCGCACTGAAGGCGAACGTGGCCGTCTTGATCACGGTCGGGGAGTAGCCGAGGAACCGCACCCGGTCCTCGCCGTCTCGGGTGGCGATCAGCAGGCTCCCGAAGCGGCTGTGGACCAGTTGCCTGGCGATCAGGTAGCTGCCCGCCAGCGCGGCGACGACGATCAGGTACAGCCCCCGCTGGACTGCGGAGGAGGTGAGGTCGTAGCCGGCCAGGGTCGTGAAGTTGGTCATCCCGTTGGTGCCGCCGGTGACCCCTTGCTGGCCGACCAGGACGATGGCGAACGCCGCGACCAGCGCCTGTGTGAGGATCGCGAAGTAGGCCCCACGCACCCGGTTGCGGAACACGATGTAGCCGAGCCCGCCGCCCACCAGCGCCGGTACCACGACCGCCGCGGTCAGCGTGAACGCCAGGTTGGAGAACGGTTCCCACCACACGGGCAGCGTGGCGGTACCGCTCCAGCTCATGAAGTCCGGCAGGCGCCCTCCGGCCGCGACCAGCTTGAGGTGCATGGCCATCGCGTAGCCGCCCAATCCGAAGAACAGCCCGTGACCCAACGACAGCATCCCGCCGTACCCCCAGGCGACGTCCAGGCCGATGGCCAGGATCGCGTACGTGAGGTACTTGGCGAGCAGCCCGAGCCGGAAGGCCGACAGCAGGAAGGGAGCGGCCAGTAACCCCAAGAAGAGGATCACGGCCGTGACCCGGCGAGCTCGCGTGAGCGGGACGAACCGCCGACGTCGCGGCGCTGCCGGCGGATACGAACGTGGAGGTTCGGCCGCTCGCTTCGTGCCGCCTGGGGCCTGGATCGTGTCGCTCATGCCAGGGCTCTCGATCGGACGCCCGACACGCCCTGGGGACGGAACTGCAGGAACACGACCACCGCGACGAAGAGGATCGCCTTGGCCAGGCTGGCGCCCGTGGTGAACTCGACGAACGAGTTCAGGATGCCCAAGCCGAACGCGGCCACGACCGCCCCCCACAACCGGCCCAGTCCGCCCACGATGACGACGAGGAAGGCGTCCACCAGGTAGAAGATCCCGATCGTCGGCCCGATCGGACCGAGCAGGGTCAACGCGACCCCGGCGACACCGGCAAGTCCCGACCCGATCACGAACGTGCTGGCATCGACCCGCGGCGTGGCGATGCCGCTCGTGCCCGCCAACTCGCGGTCCTGCATCACCGCACGCATGCGCCGGCCGGCAGGCAGCACGTGGATGAATACCGCGACGGCGGTGATGGCCACGACCACGAGCCCGAGGATGAACAGCCGCGTGTAGGGCAACTGCACACCGGCCACCGTGAGCCCGCCGCCCAACCAGGCCGGCGCGACCACCTGGACGTTGGGCGCCCCGAAGATGTCGCGCGCCGCCTGCTGCAATGCGAGCGCGACCCCGAAGGTGACCAGCAGCGTGTCCAGGGGGCGGCCGTACAGCCGACGGATCAGGGTGCGCTCGAGGAGCAGGCCCAGCAGCCCACCGACGACGAACGCCCCGGGGAGGGCCACCACGAACGACCGTGTCGCGGCCTCGGGACCCAGTAGTTGCTGGACGGTGTAGGCGGTGTAGGCCCCCGCCATGAGGAACTCGCCGTGCGCCATGTTGATGACGTTCATCTGGCCGAACGTGAAGGTCAGGCCCAACGCGACCAGCAGGAGGATCGCGCCGAGGCTCAGACCCACGAACAGCTGGGGCAACACCACGTCCATGGTCGAGCCTCCCATCGATCGGAAGTGGGCTGGTGGGTCAGCCCTCGTCGGGCGCGAGCTCGGACGCCCACCCGTAGGTCCTGAGGAACGGGTCGGGCTCGACGGGCTCGTCGGTCGCCCACACCTGCTCGATCTGGCCATCCGGTTGGACTACCCCGATGCGCGCGGTCTTGAACAGGTGCTGGTTGTTTCCATCGATGGTGTAGGTGCCGCCAGGTGCCTGGAACGTCAGTCCCGCAGCGGCCTCCTTGACCGCTTCCGGCTCGGTAGAGCCGGCCTTCTCGACGGCCTGCGCCCACAGGTACACGCCGGCGTAGTTGGCCTCCATGGGATCGGTGGTGACCCGCTCGGCGCCGTAGCGGTCCTTGAAGGCGGCCACGAACTCCTCGTTCTCCGGGGACTCCAGAGACTGGAAGTAGTTCCACGCGACCAGATGGCCGGCGACGTTCTCCGGCCCGATCCCCTTGATCTCCTCCTCAGCGATGCTCACCGACATGACCGGCAGGTCCTCGGCGGTGATCTCAGCGTTGCGCAACTGCTTGAAGAACGCGACGTTGCTGTCGCCGTTCAGCGTGTTAAACACCGCATCCGGATCGGCGCTCTTCATCCGGTTGATGACCGTCGAGTACTCGGTGTGACCCAACGGGGTGTACTCCTCACCAACGATCTCTAGGCTGTTCGCGGCCGCGTAGGCACGGATGATCTTGTTGGCCGTGCGCGGGAACACGTAGTCGCTACCGAGCAGGAAGATGCGCTGGTGGCCCTGCTCCTTCAGGTACTCCAACCCCGGGATGATCTGTTGGTTGGGTGCGGCTCCCGTGTAGAAAATGTAGGGGGACGCCTCCAGCCCCTCGTACTGCACCGGATACCACAGCAATTCTTGGTTGCGCTCGAACACCGGCAGCATCGCCTTACGGCTAGCAGAGGTCCACCCACCGAAGACCGTGGCAACCCCATCCTCGTTGATGAGCTTGTCGGCCTTCTCCGCGAAAGTGGGCCAGTCCGACGCACCATCCTCCACGATCGGTTCCAGCTGCTTGCCCAACACCCCACCCGCCGCGTTGATCTCCTCGATTGCGAGCATCTCGGCGTCCTTCACCGATACCTCGCTGATCGCCATCGTGCCGCTCAACGAGTGCAGGATGCCCACCTTGATGGTGTCGCC
>JALYHG010000102.1 GCA_030776725.1 Actinomycetota bacterium | reverse complement strand
CCCGGGCGCACCCGCACCGGGCGCTCCGCCTGCCCGGTGTCGCAGCCGCCGTTGCGGCGGTCGCGTTCGGCGCCGTGGCGGCTCCCCCGGCGCCCGCCTCCACGGGGCGCACCGTCGACGTCCTGGCCGTGCAGGGCAACGATCTGCAACGACCGAGCGCCGACGCCCGCGCGGATGACCTGGCCATCGCTGAGCGGATGCTGAGCGAGACCCGTCGGTCGGTGCGTGCGGCGGGGCGGCCTGATCTCACCGTGTGGCCGGAGAGCAGCATCGACCGCGACCCGTTCCGGGAGTCGGGCGCTGACCTGCTGCCGTTCGTCGAGGACGCCGCCGCTGCGGTCGGCGGCCAGCTGCTGTTCGGGACGAACCTGGACGGTCCGCGGCCGGCGACCTTCTACAACGCCGTGGCGCTGGTCGACCGCGGCGCGGTCGTCGTCGACCGCTACGTGAAACGGCGTTACGTGCCGTTCGGCGAGTACGTCCCTCTGCGGCCGATCCTGGGGGCGCTGCCACCGTTGCGGCAGGTGCCACGCGACGGGGTCGCAGGGAACGGACCGCACACCATCCGCGCCGACGCCACCGGGGTCGCCGTCGCCGTCTGCTTCGAGACCCTGTTCGCGGATCTCGTCCGCAGCAACATCCGGGCTGCCGACGCGGGACTTCTGGTTGCCGTGACCAACGACGCGTCGTTCGGGCGCAGCGCCCAGAGCGCCCAGCACATCGCCCAGACGCAGCTGCGGGCCGTGGAGACCGGACGGTGGGCCGTGCACGCGGCCCTGTCCGGGGGATCGGCGCTGGTCGACCCGGACGGACGGGTCCGGGTTCGGACCGGGCTGTTCGAGCGTGCCACCATCCGCGCCGACGTTCCCGTCATCACCGCCGAGACCCCGTTCCTCCGCGTCGGGGATGTGGTGGGGACCACCGCCCGGTGGTCGGGGCTCGTCTTCCTGGCGTACCAGCTCCTCGAACGCAGGCGCCGCCGGGCCCGACTCCTCCAGGACGCCGCATGAGATCACCACCAGGTCGCGCGCTCGTCGTGACGCCGACCTACAACGAGCGAGACACCGTCGCGGATCTCGTGCGCCGCGCCCTGACGGCGGCCGACGTCGACGTGCTCATCGTGGACGACGCGTCGCCGGATGGCACCGGCACCATCGCCGACGAACTGGCAGCCGCCCACCCTCGGGTGCACGTCCTGCACCGCGCCGCCAAGCACGGCCTGGGTTCCGCGTACCGGACGGGGTTCCGATGGGGGATGCAGCAGCGCTTCGACGTCTTCGTCGAGATGGACGCCGACCTCTCGCACGATCCGGGTCAGCTACCACAGCTGCTAGAGGCGACCCGGACGTCGGACGTCGTGGTCGGCAGTCGCTACGTCCGCGGCGGCCACACCCGTAACTGGCCGTGGTACCGCCGGCTGTTGTCGTGGGGCGGGAACCTGTACGTCCAGCTCGTGACGGGGATCCCCGTCCGCGACGCCACGAGCGGGTACCGCGCCTTCCGGCGTGAGGTCCTGGCCGAGCTCGAGGTCGAGTCGCTACGTTCGGACGGGTACTCGTTCCAGGTCGAGACGGTGTTGCGCGCGTGGCGGGCCGGGTTCGTCGTGACGGAGATCCCGATCACGTTCGTGGAGCGTCGAACGGGGAGTAGCAAGATCAGCCGGGCCATCGTCGTGGAAGCGGTGTGGCGCGTGCTGCGTTGGGGTCTGCAAGGGCCGCGCAACGCCGCGGACCGCCACCCACGGTCGGTCCGCAGCCCCGTCGGCTGATACCGTCGCGCGGACCCCGCGTCAGGTACGCCCCCATCGTCCAGCGGTCCAGGATCCCACCCTTTCAAGGTGGTGACACGGGTTCGAATCCCGTTGGGGGTACTTCAGCGACGAGCCCCTGACGTCCCTGGCCTGTGGGCGCGGGAGTCGGTCGGTCCCTTCGCGCAGGTCGAGGCGCCGGCGACGCTCGTCACCGTCCACCACAGTGGCACACGACGGCGTCATCGGTCGTCGCGGGTACGCTGGCTCACCGCAACGCACGCTCCAGGAGTAGGCGAGTTGGCCAAGAGCAAGACGAACCTCGAGGTCGTCATCCCCGTCGAGCGGCAGAAGGCCGCCCAGGCGGCGGGGGCGTTCGAGCTGTCTGACCTTCCGGGGCGACTCGCGGAACCGTCCGCGGCCGTCCGACTGGGCAAGACCGCCAAACAGGACAAGCCCCTGAAAGGCGTGCGTTCGCTGAGCAGCCTCACCAAGCTCCGCCCTGGGCAGGTGCTGGTCAACTACGGCAAGTCCGAGGCGCGTTGGGCGTCGACCTACCAGAAGCGGCGCGCCGGGAACGCCTCGTTCATGGAGCTGCTGTCCTACGCCCGCCAGATCGTTGGCCTGAAGGACGACGGCGAGACCGTCGTATGTCTGATGGGCCACGCCGGACAGGGACCGTGCATCCCGCTGTGGGTGCTGCAGGAAGAGGTCACCCTCACGGTCCAACCCAACGACATCGTGATGCGCTTCGACGATCTGTCGTTCGACTGGTGAGGGTCGAGGGCGCCCGCTTGCAGCGGGCGCTGCGGATGGCCCACGAGCTCGCAGACCTGGCCGACGCCGTCACGCTCCCCGCCTTCGGTCGCGGGGGCACCGCCGAACGCAAGGCCGACGGCACCCCGGTGACCGCCGCCGACCGCGAGGCAGAACGGGTCATGCGTCGCGCGCTGGCCGAACGTTGCCCCAACGACGCCGTGCTGGGTGAGGAGGACGGCCTGCACGGCCCCGAGGGTGCGCCCACCTGGGTGCTGGACCCCATCGACGGGACCCAGAACTTCGTGCGGGGCATCCCCGTGTTCGCGACCCTGATCGCGCTCGCCGTCGACGGTCGGCCGGTGGTCGGCGTGATCTCCGCGCCGGCGCTCGGGAGCCGCTGGGATGCGACCGCGGGTGGCCCTGCCCGCCACGACGGTGCCGAGGTCCGCGTCAGCGCCGTCGACGACGTCGCCGACGCCACCGTGTCCTTCGGGGGGCTGAGGTACTTCGACCGTGACGTCGGCCTCGACGTCGTGGCACGGTTCACGACAGGCACGGCTCGCCAACGCGGGTTCGGTGACTTCTGGCAGCACTGTCTGGTGGCCACCGGAGCGATCGACCTGGCGGTCGAGGCGGAGGTCAGCCGCTGGGACCTCGCCGCACCGAAGGTGATCGTCGAGGCCGCCGGGGGACGCCTGACCTCTCTCGGCGGCGACGACACCGACTCGGGGGGCAGCGCGCTCACGTCGAACGGGCGCCTGCACGACGCAGCGCTGCGGATCGTGGCTGGGGACGCCTGACCCGCCGCGTCACACCCGGCGGCTACAGTCCCGCCGTCATGGCGATCACCGATGGGATCCAGCGCGACGGGCGGGCAGGGCGGTCCGCGGAACCGTTCGGCCACGCCCCGACGGACCAGGCCTCGACGGACCAGGCCTCGACGGACCAGGCCTCGACGGACCAGGCCCCGACGGACCAGGCCCCGACGGACCAGACAACCGACGACGGGGCGGGGACGTACGGTGAGCTGGAGCCCTCGTCGCCGCCGCTGATCGGGGCGGACGGGCGCGTGCGTCTGTCGTTCTCACGGATCGACAACTACCGGACCTGCCCGGCGCGGTTCCGGTACGCCTACCTCGACGGACTCCCGGGAGAACCCAGCCCCCACCTGTCGTTCGGGAGCTCGGTGCACGCCGCGCTCGAGCGCTTCTACGACCAGAAGCTGCCGCGGTGCCCGACCGAGGACGAGGTGCTGGGCTACCTCTACGAGGGCTGGGACAGCTCCGGGTTCGACGGGATGACCCGCGAGGAGCAGCTGACCTGGTACCGCCACGCCCAAGCGGTGTTGCGTCGCTTCCATCGCCGCGAGGCGCCCCGCTACCGGCTCCCCGCCGACGTGGAGAAGTGGTTCGAGGTGCCGTTCGGAGAGCGAGCGCTGGTCGTGGGCTGCATCGACCGGGTCGACGTCCGCGACGACGGGTCGCTGGAGGTCGTCGACTACAAGACGAACAAGAAGGTCAAGGACCGCGACCACGTCCGCACATCGCTGCAGCTGGCGATCTACGCCTTGGCGTGCGAGCACCTGTACGGCCAGCTCCCGGCCTGCGTGACCCTCGACTTCGTCGTGGTAGGGGTGCGCGTGCAGGTCCCGATCGTCGAGATCGACCTCGAGGCGGCACGGCGCGCCGTCGACGAGGTCGCCGACGCCGTCCTCGCAGGGGAGTACGACCCGACACCGAGTTCTGCCTGCCGCTGGTGCGATTTCCGGACGCTGTGCCCGGCGTGGGACGGCGACGGCCCCGACGTGCTGGGCCCGGCCGTTCAGGAGCTGAACACGCTGCGGCGGCGGGTGCGGCGCGACGTGCGGACGCTGCGTGAGTTGGAGGCCGGAGTCGAGCGGCTCACCGTCGAACTGGCCGAACGGATCCGCGAACCCTGACGGGCGGTGGCTACGCTCACGGAGTCCAGCGGTAGGAGTGCTGACATGGCTGACCGCGCCAGCGACGACATCGAGGTTCACGCCGCGCCAGAGACGATCATGGGGGTCATCACCGATTACGAGTCGTACCCGGAGTGGGCCAGCAACGTCCGCGACGTGGAGATCCGCGAGACCGACGATCAGGGGCGCGGCAAGCACGTCTGGTACCGCGTCGACGCCAAGGTGGCCGAGGTCGAGTACGTCCTCGATTACACGTACCACGACGAGCACCGGTTGACGTGGTCCCTGCTCGAGGCCGAACAACTACGTCAGCTCAACGGTGAGTACCGCCTCGAACCCCTGGACGACGCCGTCCGTGTCGACTACTCGCTCGAGGTGGACCTCGTGATCCCGGTCCCGGGTTTCATGAAGAAGCGGGCCGCGAAGATGATCCTCGAGACCAGCCTCAACGAGCTCAAGCGTCGCGCCGAGGAGCTCGGCTCCTGAACCGTCACTCACTGGCCGAACCGGCCTGGCCGTCACCGACAGGGACCTGACCACGGGGGTAGCGTCACGACCCACGGACGGGGGGACCAACGTGCCACGGGTCGGACGCAACGAGGTCGAGGCTGTCTACTTCACGCTGCTGCGGGCCCAGGAGGAGTTGGCTGAACTGGGCCGGTACGCGGAGTACCTGCAGGCGGAGCAGAGGCGCTTGCAGCGCTTCGTCGCCGAGGGTGATGCGCTGGAGGCGCATGTCGATCCGCGCCTTCGACGTGTGATCGCGCACACCGACGCGCCGCTGACGAAGGCGATCCGGAC
>JALYHG010000101.1 GCA_030776725.1 Actinomycetota bacterium | reverse complement strand
TAACCGGCGCAGCCTGCGGTGGTTTGGAGCCTCCCCCTGCAGGGCGACCCCGGAGGACCTACCTCCATCTCCTGCACAGCACCGCGAACGAGTCCTACATGCTCACTCCTTCGCGTTCGTGACACACGACCTGCGGAAACACATATGTGTGATGCCAAGCCGTGCCCTCCCGTATCCGGCTGTTCCGGATCTCATGGTGTCACGATGGTGTCACGGGAGTCAGCGCCGGCGCCGTGGCGGACACGATTCCGTCGGGGGTTCAGGTTTGGACCTTGTCGCCGAACCGCTGGCGCGCCGCCTGACGGGACACGCCGAGCGCGACCGCGATCTGGTTCCACGACCGGCCGTGCGCCCTAGCCACCTCGACGGCCTCGCGCAGCCGGGCCTCGTCATCCTGCACCGCCTGTGCGGCAACCGCGACCCCACGCAGGTCATCCGTGTCGATCATCCTGGCGGTCTCGGGGTCGAGCTTGTCCGCCAGTTCCTCGAACCGCTTCGCCGCCTGTTCGATCTCCTCGTCAGTGTGTCGTCGCATCCGTCATCACCTCCTCAACCGAGTAACCGGTAGAACTTCCGCCGCAGGGACATCGCGTGGATGACCACCGGGTCATCACCGTCGATGTCGAGGACACCGATCTCCAAGAGCGCGCCGTCGGTCGCCGGTCCGATCAGCATGGTCAGATCGTCGTCCATCCCGACCCAACGCACGGCATTGCGAACCGCATGCCAGATGTCCGCGTCGCTGACGCCGTGTTTGCGGGCCGGCTCACCTATCCGCACATAGACAAGATACCTTGTCTAGCCTCAGCAGGCCATCCCGGTGGACGGTTCGAGCCACTCCTGCGAGATGGCCTCGTCGGCGATCCGAGAGAGGTGGTCGTGGCCGAGCTGGCACCGTTGCATCGTCTCGGTGTAGATGCCGCGGCCGCCTCGATGTGGTCACCTTGCTCGGCTACTAGCGATCCAGAGCCGACCCTGCGATAACGCCGCATCTGTCGCGCGTGGTCGCTCCGGCCGCGTCAGCTTTCTGTCATCGGCGCCAGCTCTCTGCCGAAGTCGTCCGTGAGACGGTTCCGGCGTGGCCTCTTCGGCGGAAATCTGTCGCGGGCGACGGTTTCCTGACCGCGCCGGCCGTGCGCAGACCCTGCGCCATCGCCCGATGTCGCGTCTGCGCTGCGAGAACGCCTGATGGAGCACGTCCGCGGCCGCTATCGCGCTCGGCGGATTGGGGGGTGGACGCGTGGGGTGTGGCCGTGGTGCACGGTGCGGTGGAGGGTGGTGATGATGTACTCGGCGTCGGGTGGGAGGAGCCGTTCGGCGAGGCGGATCGCGGCCTGTTTGGAGCTGGTGGTGCCGTACTCGCGGGTGAGAGGGAAGGGGGCGCGGTCGCGGCGCTGGTGGTCGACCCAGGACACGACGTAGTAGGTGGTCCCCATGGGGTCCCTCCGGCCGTCGCGGCTACGCGGGGGTGGTGGGAGGCGCGGCGTCGTCGCCCGAGGGTCCGCCGTCGCCTGGGTCGCCGTGGGAGGCCGGGTCGTGGTCGAGGCCGAGCATGCGGTGCAGCAGGGCGGTGGGGACCAGGATGCGGCGGCCGAGGCGGATGGTGGGGATGTCGCCGGTGGCGGCGGCGCGGTAGGCGGTGCGGCGGCTGATCCCGAGCAGCTCCCCGGCCTGCTCGACGGTCAGGGTGGTGGGCTGGTCGTTGGCGGTCACGGCGGTTCCTCCCGGGTCCGGCATCTGGGTAGGGAGTCCCCGGCCGGCGTGGGCGGATGTGACAGCGGGTGCCACGGAGTGCGGGCAGCGCACGAGTGCGGTAATCGGGCTCTACGCAACTAACGAGGGGGCGCGGCCTCTGATCTTGGCGGTCGGGGCAGTATTCCAGACGACGCCGCAGTGCAGCAGCAGGCGCATGCGGTAGTGGTTGAAGTTGCGGAACCCGAAGCCGATCCTCTTGATCTTTTTCGCGAGGAGGTTCATCGCCTCACTTCGCGCGTTCGTCACGCGACCGTGGTGGTAGGCGAGCACCCGGTGGCGCCAGTGGCGCACGGTGCCGGCGAGGCGGGTGAGCTCGGGAACGGCGACGTCGTCGGCCCAGGCGAGCAGTTCGTCGAGACGTGCCGCGGC
>JALYHG010000100.1 GCA_030776725.1 Actinomycetota bacterium | reverse complement strand
CGACGAACAGCTGGCGGGCGCCGTCCGCGGCGGGTGACACCTCGGCGGCCTCCAGCGCCGCGATCGCCTGCCCGTAGGCACGCAACCACGTGTCCAGGTGCTCGGTGACGACCGACGGGTCGCCATCACGGAGCGTCGTGAGACCGCTCTGGACGGACCGTTCGCCGGTCGGCAACCCCGACTCCCAGATCATCGCTGACTGCTCGACCGCCAACGCCAGCGACCCGAGCTCGTCCGCGGCGGCGGCGAGCGGGTCGGGCGCGGTGACCCGACCGATCGCGATCCCTGCGGACAGACCGATCAGTGCGGCCACCACACCGACGAACGGCGCCCGGCGGTACCACGGACCGAGCAGCTCGCGGCGCTCGGCGCGGGCACGTTTGGCCGCCAGACGATCCTGGATGTGTGGCGGGACCTTCCCGGTCCCAGGGCCGCGGGTGCTGGTGGTCATGTGGTCGTCCTCTCCGCCACAGCCATGTCACGCCGTCGCCGGCTGCGTTCGATCAGTCGGGCGGCCAGGATAGAGCCCTCGTACAACGCTGCCATGGGCGCCACCATGAACAGCATCGTGACCGCGTCGGCTGTCGGTGTGACGAGCGCGGCGATGACGGCGTTCAACACCAGGGCGTACGGCCGGAAGCGACGCAGTTGTGCGCTGGACACGATCCCGACCGCGGCCAGGAAGACCACGACCAGCGGGACCTCGAACACGAGCCCGAAGGCCACCGCCGTGGTGAGGATGAACGACACGTACTCGGCGACAGACAGCAGCGTGGTGACCTGGTCCCCACCCAACCCGATGAGGAAACCCAGACCGCGTGGGATGACCAGGTAGGCGAAGGCGGCCCCGAGCACGAACATCAGCTGGCTCAACACCACGAACGGCAGGGTGTAGCGCCGTTCCCGTTCGGTGAGACCGGGAACCACGAACCGCCACACCTGGTGGAACAGCACCGGCGCGGTGAGGAACAGGCCCACGATCAGCGCGATCTTGACCCGGACCCCGAACGGTTCCAGGACCCGGAGGAAGACCAGCGAGCAGTCGCCTTGGACGTCGCGGTAGGCGCCGGGCAGGTTGCAGTAGGGCTGCTTGACGAACGCCAGGACGGGCTCGTAGACGAACCAGCCGACCACCGCCCCGGCAGCCAGGGCGATCACCACACGTAGCAGCCGCGTCCGCAGCTCGGCCAGGTGCTCGCCGAGCGTCATCTCGGCCGGGCGAACCTCGTTCGTGGCGGCGGAGTCAGTGGTGGTCACGCGGTCGGCGCGTCGCGCTCCGTGGCGTTGGAGTCCTCGACCTCAGGCTCCTCGGAGGCCTTGCGGAACTCCTTGATGCTCTTGCCAACGGAGCCGGCCAGGTCGGGGAGCCTCTTCGCCCCGAACAGGACCAAGATGATCACGAGGATGATGATGAGCTCTGGCGCACCGGGGTTCATGGTTGACCCTGACCTGGACGCGGGGATGCCGACGGTGTGGGCGACGGCGCCCGCGGAAAGTGTACGCCCTGGGGTCAGGCGAGACGTGTGGGTCAGCGCGAACCTGGCGTCGGCGGTCCGTACGGGGGGCGGCTGGTCGGGGCGACGTGTCCGTCGGCCGGCGGTGGCCAGGCGCGCGGCTGCGTGAGCGCCGAGTGTGCGGCCTGTGCCTCACGGCCGACCAGGATCATCCCCGGCTCGAGCGCTGCTCGCTGCTGCCTCAGCGTGGCCGCCAAGCCCTTGACGCGTCGGACCAGCAGCCACGTGACGGTGGCGAGGACGGCCAGCGCCACGACGACGGTCGCGGCGGCAGCAACCAGCACGGTGACCCATCGGCGGGAGCTTGGAGTCTAGGCCCTGCCGGGCGTGCAGGCGCCGAGGAGGCGCTCGAACCAGTCGTCGAGGCCCAGCAGCAGGTGCAGATCCAACACGTCGTCGTGGCCGAACGGCGCGCCACCGGGCGGGTCCTCGGGGTGCGCGAGCAGCACCGGTGTTGCCTCGATCACGTTGACCGTGACACCACCGGTGGTGAGCAGGCGCGTGACGCGCTCGTCGGCCGGCTTGTCGACCACGGACCGGCAGACCGGGCACGTGAAGGTGTAGTGGCTGTCGGGGCCGACCGGGGAGTCGGCGCCGCGCACGACCGTCAGACGGATGTCGGCTGGGGTGAGATCGATCTCACCGCATTGGTGGCACGTCGCCCGGATCGTGGTCATCGCGCTCCCCTCCCGTGTTGGCCTTGCCCAGAGGGTCGGCTTCCGGCGGGGCCGGCTTGAGGCCTCCTTCCGGTTGCGTGTAGCGCTCGAGCGCGGCGGAGGCGGCTTGGCGGACGGCGTCGCGGAGTTCGCGGGGCCGCAGCACGGTCACGCCCGGTCCTGCGCTCAGCACGATCCGCTGGATCCACCGCAGCGCGTCGGTGTGCAACACGATCCGCCGGCCGCCGTCTGCGAGTTCCTCGACGATGTCGGGGCGCACACTCTCGGCGACCCAGCGCACGTCAGGGGCGAGGACCAGTTCAACCGAGACGTCGCCAGGTCCCGGTTCGTACCGCGGCGGGGCGAGGTCGAGGTCGGCAGGGCGTGGCGTGGCCGGGGTGTCCAGCACGTCGAGGCCGGCGATGCGGTCGAGGCGGAAGCTGCGTCGCTCGCCGGAGCGGTGGTCGAGCCCGTGCACGTACCACGACCCGTCGGACACCTGCAGGGCCCAGGGGTCGACCTGACGGGGACTGGGGGCGGCCTCGCCTCGGCTGCGGTAGTGCAGCCGCACGCGCCGGTGGTCGGCGATCGCCGTCCGAAGCGGCGGGAGCCAGTGGGTGCCGTCCTCGGCGAGCTGGACCCGGACCCCCTCCGGGATCCCGGCCGCGGCGCGCACCTGGTCCAGCGCGGAGCGCAGCGCCGGCAGGTCCTCGCCGAGAGCGGCCACGACCGCCTCTCCAGCCAGCACCAGGCGGAGCGCTTCGCGGGCGGTGAGCCGCAGCGGTTCCTCGACCCACGCGACGCGGACCACCACCCGGTCGTCCACGACGTCGATGTCGAACAGGTCTCCCCCGCCGAGGCCAGGCAGGCCGCAGTACCCGATCGTGTCGAGGTCGGCGAGGATGGTCCGCCGGTCCACGCCGAAGGCCTGGGCGGCCTCGTCGACCGTGGCAGCGGGACGTTCCAGGAACCACGGCACCAAGGTCAGCATCCGCGCGGCGTCGTCAGCGGCGGTCACCGGTTGACCTCCAGGAGGTCCCGGAGCCGCGTCCGGGCGTCGGCGCGGAGCTCCGGCGGCGCGAGGACCTCGGCGTGTGCGCCGAACGTCAGGACCCAGGGCAGGAAGCGCTGCGGATCCACGTCGTCGAACCGGGCGACCACCCAGCCGTCGTCGCGGGTGCCTTGGGAGACGCCGCCGCGGGCGGCGATCTCCCACACGACCCCGGGGGCGAACGCCACCACCGCGGCGATCATCTCACCGACCGGTCCCGCCACGTGTGCCGCCAGGTCGAGGTCCGCGGGCGTGGTGTAGGCGTGGGGTTCGCTTGCGACCTCCGGCGCGGTCGTGAGGCGATCCATGCGGAACGCGCGGACGGCGTCGCGGTCGTGGTCGCGTCCGACCAGGTACCAGGCGCCCCGCCGTTGCACGACCCCGTAGGGATCCACCATCCGGGTGGACGCCGCCCCGCTGGCGGTGCGGTACCCGAAGCCGACGCTGCGCCGCTCCACGACGGCGTCGGCGACGCCGTCGAGCGCGTCGCCGCCGACGTCGATCCGTGCCGGCGGGGTGGGGACCGCCGCCGGGTCGGGTGCCCGTGTGGCGACCTTCGCCAGACCGGGGCGGGCAGCCTCCTCCCCGGTGACCTGCACGGCGATCGACAGCGCCGCGACCTCCTCGGCGGACAGCTCGACCGGCTGCAGCGCGTAGGCGTCCGGATCGATCAGGTAGCCCACGTCCGGCCCGAGGGGATCCACCGGACGGGTCTCGATCGGCACGCCGAGCTGTCGCAGGTCGTTCTTGTCACGTTCGAACATCCGCCGGGCGGACTCCGGGTCGTCGTGGTGGTAACCAGCCACGTCGCGGCGGATCTCGGCGAGGGTGAGCGGACGGCGCGTCTCGAGGAGCGCCACCGTGAGGTTGATGAGCCGCTCGACCTTCGCCGTCATCGCGCCCGCAGGCTAACGGAGGAGTCGCCTACATCGACGCGATCAGCTTCTCGACGCGCTCGTCCTGCCAGCGGAACGGGTCCTTGCACAGGACGGTGCGCTGGGCCTGGTCGTTGAGCTTGAGGTGGACCCAGTCCACCGTGTAGTCCCGGCGGCGGGCTTTGGCCTGACGGATGAACCGGCCGCGGAGCGCCGCCCGCGTGTGGGGCGGCGGCTCGAACTTGGCCTCGTCGATCTCGGCGTCGAACAGCCGCTGCAGCTCCCCCCGGCGCTGCAGGACGTGGAACAGACCCCGGTCGCGGGCGACGTTGTGGTAGGCGAGGTCGACCATGGCGACCCTGGGGTGGGACAGCGGTAGGCCGTGACGGGTGCGGAAACGCTCGATCAGGCGGTACTTGGCGACCCAATCCAGCTCCCTGTGCAGGCGGAACGGATCCTCGGCGATCGTCTCGACGACGTCGCGCCACTGGTCGAGGGCTTCCTTGGCGTCGGGATCCATGTCGGTCGTCGCCGCGAAGCGCTCGACCCGCTCGAGGTACGCCTGCTGGATCTCGAGCGCACTCAGCTCGCGGCCCGTCGCCAGCCGGAGCCGCCGCCGTCCGGTCAGGTCGTGGCTGACCTCCCGGATCGAGCGGATCGGGTTCTCCAGCGTGAGGTCACGCATGATCGACTGCTCTTCGAGCATGCGCAGCACCAGGTCGGTGGTGGCGACCTTGAGCCAGGCGGCGTACTCGCTCATGTTCGAGTCGCCCACGATCACGTGCAGCCGGCGGTAGCGCTCCGCGTCGGCGTGGGGCTCGTCACGGGTGTTGATGATCGGCCGTGACCGGGTGGTCGCCGACGACACCCCCTCCCAGATGTGCTCCGCACGCTGCGACAGGCTGAAGACCGCGCCCCGCGGGGTGTGCAACACCTTCCCCGCACCGGTGAAGATCTGGCGGGTCACCAGGAAGGGGATCAGCGCGTCCGCCAGGCGTTGGAACTCGCCGACCCGCGTGACCAGGTAGTTCTCGTGACAACCGTACGAGTTCCCCGCCGAATCGGTGTTGTTCTTGAACAACGAGATCTCGCCGGCGATGCCCTCCTCGTGCAGCCGCTGCTCCGCGGCGTGCACGAGGTCCTCCAGGATCCGCTCCCCGGCTTTGTCGTGGATGACCACCTGACGCGGCGAGTCGCACTCGGGCGTGGCGTACTCGGGGTGGCTGCCCACGTCCAGGTACAGACGTGCGCCGTTCTCCAGGAACACGTTGCTGGAGCGGCCCCAGGAGACCACGCGGCGGAACAGGTAGCGGGCGACCTCGTCGGGACTCAGACGGCGCTGGCCACGGAACGTGCACGTGACGCCGTACTCGTTCTCGATGCCGAAGATCCTGCGCCGCATCCGGTTCCCCGCGAGCTCGTCCGACGCCATGGTACGGGCAGCGCGGTCGCGGCGGCGTGGCTTCAGGCGGCGAGCGCAGCGGCCGTGGCGAGGTCAGGACCGATCCCCAGCCGCACCTCCGGCCCCTCGCAGCTCAACACCGCATCCTGGGAGGCGCCCTCGAACTCCGTCCGGCCCTGGCTGCCGCGGCCGGGTCCGAACGCGGCCGCGTACCACTCGCCAACGGCTGCGCACAGTCCCGTCTCACCCTCCAATGCCATCGCGACGGCGCTGCGGCCGCCGTCGGTGAACAACACGACCTCGCCGCCCCGCCACCGCGTCGCTGCGCCGCGCGGGTCGGCCAGCGCCTGCGTCGGATCGTCCCCGGGTGCCTCGAACAGGAACAGCAGATCCGCAGCGCCCACGGCCAGCGACGTGTCGCGGGTCCACGGTGCGGGCAGGTCCGTGACGTCGCGGGGATCGGCGGCGCCGCCGTCGCCACCGACGTAGCGCTCGGGGACGAGAATCTGCAACGTGGTGGTTGGCGGGCGACGGTAGGCGCCGTTCACGGCCGCGAACCCGTCGATGTCCCACAGGTGCACCACGAACGCGAGCCCCTCCTCGTACGGGAACGACAGCGACCGTTGGACGACGTGGGGAAGGTCGGTGAGGTCGCCGAGCTCAGCGGCGAGCCTCGCCTGTTCGGCCAGCAGCTCGACCTGCTGCTCGGGCGTCAGCGCACGTTCGGCGTACCGGATCATGGTGAGGGTGGCGTCGCCCTCCACCAGCGCGCTGGCCGCGAAGGCGGCGTCCTCCTCGCCGGGGGCCGGATCACGCTCGGCGAACGGCAGCCCCAGGACCTGGTCGACCAGGGCGTGCTCGAGCTCGTGGGCCAGAGTCACCTCGTCGAGGGGACCCAGCCGCTCGCCGTCGCCGGCTCTGACGACCAGCTCGCGGGTGCGCTTGTCGTAGAAGCCCGCCACCTGCTCCCCGAGCGCGGTCGCGAGCATCTCACGCAGGTCGGTCCCCGGCGGGATCGCTCTCAAAGCGACCAGGATCCGCCGGTCGGCCTCGGCTTCCTCGTCCGTGTACTCCTCGACCAGCGCCCGTGCGCGCGCCGCGAGCTCCTCGGGTGGGAGGTAGGTCGGTCGTGGGATCTGTTCGAACTCCAGCCCGCGCACCTCCGACACGATCCGTGCCACCCGCTGCAACTGCCCGCCGAGGGCCTCGGAGGCGACGGCGGGGGCGGGTGTGGACGGGGCCGCGGCGGGGCGGTCGGGGGTCGACACCCCAGAGCGCTCCACCGCCACGGCTGATGCGGTCACCCCGATCACGACGGCGGCTACGGCGATCAAGCTGGCGTGCCGCGACCAGCGGTCGGTGCCGGTCACGCCCCCTCGCTGCGGACCCTGGCGATGTCCTGGTCGTCGAGCCGGAAGAACTTCCGCCGCTCACGCTCGCGCGACAGCCCCGAGATCTCCAGGTCGCCGGGGGCGATCTCGCGGTCGGGTCCGAGGACCGACACGGCCAGCCGGACGGCGTCGTCGAGGGACGCACCTTCCTGGTACCGGGACTCCAGGGCGCGGGTCAGCTCCTCGGACTCCCCGCCGATCGCCACGTAGCGGTGCTCGTCGACGATCGATCCGTCGTAGAGGATGTGGTAGAGTTCCGCCCCGTCCTCGCCGCTGACCTCGGCGATCAGCATCTCCACCTCGAAGGGCTTGCCCTCCCCCATGAAGATCGCACCGAGCGCCTGGCTGTAGGCGTTGGCCAGCGACTTGACGGTGACGTCCTCGCGGCCGTACTGGTATCCCTTGGCGTCGGCGAGGCGGATGCCCGAGACGCGGAGCGCCTCGAACTCGTTGTACTTCCCGACCGCCGCGAACGCGATCCGATCGTAGATCTCCGACGTCTTGTACAGCGACCGCGACGGGTTCTCGCTGACGAACACGACGCCGTCGTCGTACTCCATGGCCACCAGTGCTCGCCCCCGGGCGATGCCCTTGCGGGCGTATTCGGCCCGGTCCTTCATCATCTGCTCGGGCGAGACGTAGAAGGGCATCGCCACGGTGGTGTCTCCCGTCAGGCTTCCGGCACGGTCACCGCTGCGGCGGTACGTCCGCGATCGTGCGTTCCTCGCGCGACGCGACCACGTCCTCGACGTGCGCGCCGACCGACTCCTCGCTCATCTCCCGGTACCCGTCACCGTCGATCACGGCGACGATCGGGTAGATGCGCCGGATCAGGTCGGGACCGCCGGTGGCGCTGTCCTCCTCCGCCGCGTCGAACAGTGCGCTGACCGCCAAGCGGACAGCGCCCTCCTGCGGCGCGTCGGGATCGTGATCGCGCTTGAGGGCCCCACGGGCGTCGCGGCCGCCTGATCCCGTGGCGGCGTAGTCGGCCGACAGGTACCGGCCACCGACCGGGTCGTACTCGAAGATCCGACCGTGGGTGTCGGCCGCCTCGACCCCGGCGAACAGCGGGACCACCACGAGGCCCTGCATCGCGAACGGGAGGTGGGCGCGGACCATGTGCGCCAGCCGGTTGGCCTTGCCTTCCAGCGACAGCGTGTCGCCCTCGACCTTCTCGTAGTGCTCGAGCTCGGTGGCGAACACCTTGGCGAGCTCCATGGCGAAGCCCGCCGCCCCGCTGATCGCGATGGCGCTGAACCGGTCGGCGGGGAAGACCTTGCGCACGTCCTTCTTGGAGATCAGGTGCCCGGCGGTCGCGCGACGGTCGCCAGCCACCACGACGCCGTCGCGGTAGGTCAACGCGAGGACGGTTGTGCCCTCGGCAGTGAGCTCGCCGAGTACGTCGGGCGCGTCACCGCCGCCCGAACCACGGAGCATGCCGGGCACCGCGTCGGGCGACCGCCGCCGCATCACCTCGAAGAACGACGACCCGTCGGGGTCGAACGGCGTTGGCAGCCGGAGCTCGCCCCACAGGCCGGTGCGTGGCGGGTCGGGCGTCAACGGCGCACCACCGTGGCCCGATGCGTCGGGACGCTCCTTGGCATCGCCACTCCTACGTCGTTGGGCCGCTGCAACGCCATGGATAGTAGGACACCGGGCGAGGTGTGCTGCTCTACGATCCGGCCGAGCCGGCCCGCGACGGGCCGCCAGCGATGGACGGACACTCGGCGATGCAACCGCCTCGTGCAGCCGTCGGCCCGCGCCGACGGGGGTCGATCGTCGCCGGGATCGCCGGGGTCGCAGCAGCCGCGACGCTCCTGGTGGCTGCGGGGCCTCCGCGAGCGGAAGCGGTCGCCCGACCGGGTGAGGTGCCGTCATGGTGCGATGCGACCGCTGACGGGTACCGCTGCGTGGCCGGGCCGATCTCGGTGCCGCCCGGCGAACGCGTCGAGCTGCTCAGCGGCGTGGCTGCCCCACCCGAGGCCGGGTACGTCACCTCGGCTCGGGCGACGTTGGTCGACGCCGACGGTCAGCAGGTGCACCACCACGCGGTGCACCTGCACCACGCGGTCTGGCTCAACCCCCACCAGGATGACCTCACCTGCGACACCTACGAGGACACCGCGCCCAACTTCGAACGCTTCTTCGCCACGGGGAGCGAGCGCACCGAGGTCGTCGTCCCCGACGGGTACGGCTACCACTGGGTCAGCCCAGCGCCGCAGGCACGCACCGACGTGCCCGACTGGGTGCTCGTCGCGATGCTCGACGGCATGGCGGGTCACGCCGAGGCGTTCATCCAGCTCGACCTCGGCTACGTCGCCGAGGTCGACGCAGACGGCATCGTCCCGGTCCGGCCGGTCTGGCTCGACGTGCGCAACTGCAGCGCGCACCCGGTGTTCACCGTCGAGGCGGGCAGTGGCGAGGGCGGCTTGCACGAGGAGGTTTGGACCTACGAGATGCCGATCGGCGGCCGGTTCGTGTTCGCCGGCGGTCACCTGCACGACGGCGGCCTGCAGCTGCGGCTGGACAACGCCACAGCCGGGACGCAGCTGTTCACATCAGAAGCGATCCACAGCGTCCCCGGCCAACCGTGGCCGCTGACGGCGATGACGACGTTCGCGGATCCCGACGGCGTCCCGGTGGCGTCGGGTGATGTCCTCCGCCTGACAGCGGTCTACGACAGCAGCCGCACCTGGCAGGACGTGATGGGGATCATGGTGGCGATGCTGGCCCCGCCGCGCCCGGAGGGGGTCGATCCTCATCCTGGCCAGCTACCGGCGGCGCCGGACCAGCCAACCCGTGACGACGACGCCGCGCAGCCACCAACCACCGCGTCGGAGCCCACCGCATCGGCGGGGCGGCCGGTGGTTGCCGTCAGCGCTGGCGCGGGGGGCGCAGTCGGCTTGGCGGTGTTCGTGCTGACCCTGCGCCGACGCGACCGGCGCCGGTGAGCCACCGCGCGCCCGGCGGGTGCGCTACTGACCGCCCTTCTGGACGTAGTTCTTGACGAACTCCTCGGCGTTCTCCTCGAGGACCTCGTCGATCTCATCGAGGAGCTCGTCGACGTCCTCGATCACGTCCTCGGACGTCGTCTCAGCCGCTTGCGTGGACTGCTCCTCTTCGGCTTCCCGGGTCCGGGCCCGCTTCTGGGTACGTCCCCCGTCGCTCACGCTGTCCCTCCTGCTGGTTGTGGGGAGGGTACCCACGCTCAGCCGGTCAGGGACGCCAGCAGGTCCTCGGCCGTCTCGGCTGCGTCCAGGACGTCACCGACGTGGGCGGCGGTGCCCTTCCCCGGGTCCATCATCGGCACCCGTTGCAGCGCGTCACGGCCGACGTCGAAGATCAACGCGTCCCATCCGGCAGCCACGATGTGGTCACGGAACTTGTCCAGGCAGCGGCCGCGGAAGTACGCGCGGGTGTCGGCCGGCGGGTGCCACATCGCCCGCTCGATCTCGCTCTCGGCCACCAGCCGTTCGACCTTGCCGCGCTCCGCGAGGCGGTGGTAGAGCCCCTTGTCGCGTCGGACATCGTGGTACTGCAGGTCCACCATCTTCATGCGGTCGTCGCGCCAATCCAGGCCGTGCCGCTGGCGGTACTGGTCGAGCAGCTGCAGCTTCGTCGCCCAGTCGACCTGACCGGCCAGGCGCCGTGGGTCCTCTTCGGCCGTGGTCAGGACCGACTCCCAGCGTTGCAGCACCTCGGCATGGACCGGGTCGAGGTCGAGGTCCTTGCAGTACCGCTTGGCTGCCTCGAGGTACCGCCACTGCAGGTCCAGAGCGGTGACCTGCCGCCCGTCCTTGAGCATGACGGTCCCACGGCCGGTCAGGTCGTGGCTGATCGCGTGGAAGGCAGCCACCGGCTTCGCCAGCTCCGGTGGATCGGGCGCCGCGCCATCCTCGATCATCGACAGGATGATCGCGGTGGTCCCCACCTTCAGGAACGTCGCGACCTCACACAGGTTGGCGTCGCCGTTGATGACGTGCAGGCGTCGGTAGCGCTCCGGGTCGGCGTGGGGCTCGTCGCGGGTGTTGATGATCGGGCGCTTGAGCGTCGTCTCCAACCCGACCTCGACCTCGAAGAAGTCGGCCCGCTGGGACAGCTGGTAGTCGACGTCCGGGTCGTCGAACTCGTTCCCGATGCGTCCCGCCCCCACGTACAGCAGGCGCGATACGAAGACGGGGATGAGCTGTTTGACCAGCGTGGGGAACGGGACGGCGCGGTCGACCAGGTAGTTCTCGTGGGTCCCGTAGGCAGCGCCCTTGCCGTCGGTGTTGTTCTTGTGGATCAGGACCCGGCCGCCGGCGAGCGCGTTCACTGCGCGCTGCGCGGCGACCTCGAGGATGCGCTCCCCGGCCTTGTCCCAGATCACGAGGTCGCGGGGGTTGCTGCACTCGGGGCTGGAGTACTCCGGATGGGCGTGGTCGACGTAGAAGCGCGCCCCGTTGGTCAGTACGGTGTTCGCCAGCCCCAGGTCCTCATCGCCGGGTGGTTCGTGCGACGACTGTTCCTCGTAGCCGCGTGCGTCGCGGAGCGGGTGCTCCTCCGAGTGGTCCCACTTGACCTGGTGGCGGGCGATCGGCTGGTAGGACGACACGACCAGCGACGAGGCGAGCACCGGGTTGACGTCAGGCTGACCCTGTACGGTGATCCCGAACTCGGTCTCCGTGCCGATGTACTTAGGAAGGACCACCGAACCCCCTTCGGTCGTGCGTGGCCGTCGTTGGTAAGGGTAGGCGGCGACGCTGTCTGAGGCCTCCTGGACCGAGGCGCTCAGGGCTGACCGGGCGGGGAGACCGGAGTGAAGGCGGGGGGCCCTTAACCGGGGTGGGCGGACGCTCGCAGGAAGAGCAGAAGCGGGCGGGCTCTTACAGGTACTGGCCCGCGTTGACGTTCTCGATCGCCTTCCCGCTGTCCTCCGCACCGCTCACCAGCGTGCGCACGTAGACGATCCGTTCGCCCTTCTTGCCCGAGATGCGCGCCCAGTCGTCCGGGTTGGTGGTGTTGGGCAGGTCCTCGTTCTCGCGCCACTCGTCGCGGATCGCCCGGACCAGGTCGTCGGTGCGCAGTCCACGTTCCGTGGAGGCGATCAGGCGCTTGATCGCGTACTTCTTGGCGCGGTCGACCACGTTCTGCACCATCGCTCCGGAGTTGAAGTCCTTGAAGTACAGGATCTCCTTCTCCCCGTTGGCGTAGGTCACCTCCAAGAAGCGGTTGTCCTCGTCCTCGGCGTACATCTTCTCCACGGTGCGGTTGATCATCGACTTGATCACCGCAGCGCGATCGCCTCCGTGCCCATCGACCTCGGCGGGGTCAAGCGGGAGCCCCGAGTGGAGGTAGATGCGGAAGATCTCGCGGGCGGCGTCCTTGTCGGGGCGCTCGATCTTGATCTTCACGTCGAGGCGGCCGGGGCGCAGGATCGCCGGGTCGATCATGTCCTCACGGTTGGACGCGCCGATCACGACGACGTCCTTCAGCGACTCCACCCCGTCGATCTCCGCCAGCAGCTGCGGGACGATGGTGTTCTCCACGTCCGAGGAGACGCCCGACCCGCGGGTGCGGAACAGCGAGTCCATCTCGTCGAAGAACACGATCACCGGGTAGCCCTCAGCGGACTTCTCGCGAGCGCGCTGGAAGATCAGTCGGATCTGACGCTCGGTCTCGCCGACGTACTTGTTGAGCAGCTCGGGGCCCTTGACGTTGAGGAAGTAACTCCGCGCGTCGGACTTCCCCGTCTTCTCCGCCACCCGCTTGGCCAGAGCGTTGGCGACCGCTTTGGCGATCAGCGTCTTGCCGCATCCCGGCGGGCCGTACAGCAGGATGCCCTTGGGGGGCTTGAGCTCGTGTTCGGCGAACAGATCCGCGTGCAGGTACGGCAGCTCGACGGCGTCGCGGATCTGTTCGACCTGCTCGGCCAGGCCCCCGATCTGGTCGTAGGTGATGTCGGGGACCTCCTCGAGCACGAGCTGCTCGACGTCGGCCTTGGGCACGATCTCCAAGGCGTAGTTGGCGCGGGAGTCTACCAGCACCGAATCGCCAGCCTTGAGCGGCTGATCGAGGAGCGGATCGGCCAGGCGGACCACCAGCTCCTCGTCGCCACGGCCCATGACCAGCGCACGTCCCTTGCCCAGAAGCTCGGTGACGATCATCACCTCGCCTGCGTCCTCGTACCGACTGGCCCCGACGATGTTCAGCGCCTCGTTGAGCAGCACCTCCTGACCGGGGCTGAGCTCGTCAACGTCAACGTCGGGTCCGACGTTGACCCGCAGCTTGCGCCCCTGCGAGGAGACGTCAGCGGTCTCGTCGTCGTGGGGCCGGAGGAACGAGGCGTAGCTCTGCGGGGGGCTTGAGAGGCGTTCGACCTCCTCGCGGAGGGTGGCGAGCTGCTCGCGTGCCGCGCGGAGGGTCTCGGCCAGTTTGGCGTTCTGGTTGAGGGCGCCCTGCAGCTGTCCCTTGGTCTCCAGGACACGCTCCTCCAGGAGCCGGATGCGGTTGGGGCTCGCCTCGAGGCGGCGCCGCAGCAGCTCGACCTCTTCGCGGAGGTACTTCAGCTCAGCCTGCAGCTCGTCGTGATCGTCGATGCTGCCGGCGAACACCTCTGGCTGGTGCTCGGCGCGGCGGCGGACGTCATCAGGATGGCGGTCGGAGTGACGCTCGGTCACGGGGCCTCCCTTGGGGCCGGACAGCGCTCGTCGGGGTCAAGTATAGGTGGAGACGGCCGGGCTGCCGATGAGTCGAACGGGCTGCCGATGAGTCGAACGGCTGCCATCAGGCACCCTCGGGCGTCCCGATCCGCCGTGCCGTGGTCAGGAACGCGGTGTGCGCCACCATGCGGTGGTCAGGGCGCACCGCCAACCCCGACACCGTCCAGGTCCGGTGCAGCGTCTCCGACGACCGCACCAGCCCGAAGTCTCCGTCTGCCTGCAGCGCCTCAACCAGTCGCATCACCTGGGTGATGGTGGGGGTGTAGGCGATCAGGATCCCGCCTGGACGGATGGCCTGGGCCGCACCCGCCGCGAGCTCCCACGGTTCGAGCACGTCGAGGACCAGTCGGTGGCAGGACAGTCCGGGCAGGGCGTTGGCGAGATCACCCGCACGCAGGTCCCAATTCGACGGCGGACCGCCGAGGAAGCTCTCGACGTTGCGACGGGCGTCCGCCAGATGATCGGCGCGCCGCTCGTAGGAGATCAGGCGCCCCTCGGGGCCCACGGCCTGCAGCAGCGCCAGGCTCAACGCACCCGACCCGGCGCCGGCCTCCACGACCGTGCACCCCGGGCGGACGTCGCCGAGCGCCACGATCATGGCCTGGTCCTTGCGGTAGACCACCTGCGCGCCGCGCGGCATCTTCAGGGTGAAGTCCTCCAGCGTCGGGCGGAAGGCCACCACCGCCATGTTCTTGGAGGTCCGTGCGGCGGTGCCCTCCCGACGTCCGATCAGGTCATCGTGACGCAGCACGCCAGCGTGACTGTGCCACTCCCCGCCGACCTCCAGCAGCACCAGGTAACGGCGATCCTTGCGGTCGCGGAGGATCACCCGCTCCCCGGCCTCGAGTGGGGCGTCGGCGCCGGGCAGCCGCGCGCTCACGCGTGTGGGGCGGGCAACCGCGCCACGATCCGGTCGCGCTGGCGGCAGAAGGCGCAGACCGGGGCGTGGTCATCGTCACGCGACGAGGTCGGCATGCCACAAGCGGCGCAGCTGGCCAGCGCGACGTCCGCCTGGTCGGGGCACTCCTCGGCGCCCCGATCGTCGGCGTGCTTCTCCAGGAAGCCGAACAGGAACTGCGCCTTGGTGCCCGGGGCGTGGCGTTCCACCACGTTGAGGGCCTCCTTGAGCTCCATGCCGGTGTTCCCGGCGACCAGGGGGCACTCCTCGACGACGTACTCGATGCCGCGGACGACGCAGTAGGCGGCCATCTCCCGCTCCGATAGGCGGTACAGGGGCTTGCAGCGGCGCGGCTGGTTGGGGCCGGTCGCGGGCAAGACGGGGCGCTGCCGCGCCAGGAAGCCACGCTGCCAGCGCAGGACGTTCCCCAGCAGGGTCGCCGCCTCGTCGTCGAGGTTGTGTCCGGTGACGACGACGTCGTACCCGCCCCGCACGGCTTCGCGGTTGAACACGTAGCGCTTCGACAGCCCGCACACCCCACACGTCGCCCGGTCCGCGACCTGGGAGGCGTGCGGGATGGCGTAGCCGTACGCGTCGGCCAGATCGACCTCGAGGAGGGTGACGTCGCGCTCCGCGGCGAAATCGCGACAGATGCGACCGGAGCGGGTGCTGTACCCGCCGATCCCCAGCCCGACGTAGAGTCCGTCCGCGCGGTAACCCATGGTCACCAGGGCGTCCCACAACGCCAGGCTGTCCTTCCCACCGGAGACCGTCACGAGGATCCGGTCGCGGTAGCTGAACATCGTGTTGCGGTCGATGGCTTTGCGGATCTGGTTGTGGACGTGGTCCACGAGGTGAGCACCGCACCACGCCGAGCGGTGGCGTGGCTCCTCGATCACCGCCGGGACGCGGCAGACGACACAGCGCGGGTCGCCGGCCCCGCCCGACATCACCGGACGGATCTCGATCTCGTCCTCGTCGGCGATCGCCATCCGGTCGGTGACGAGCTCGCCGTCACGGATGACCAGGACGGTGTGGGGGTCGATGTCGAGCTCGGCGAGGACCTGCCGCACGGTGCGCGGGCCCTCCAGCTCGACCTCTCGGTCAGGGTTGCGCAGACGGATGCGCATGATGCTTCTCCCTGGATGGCGGCCATCGGGGACGGTGAACCCGAGCGGGCTACGCCTCGGCCGGGACCGTATCGCTGTCCGGTTCGGCATGCAGACGTGCGGCCTGTCGTGCCGCGTGCAGCAGGAACCCTCCGACCGCCGCCAGGTACAGACCGTCGGCCATGCTGACGGCGACCGCCAGCGACACGCCCGCAGCGATCGTCAACACACCGAGACCCAGCCCGCAGCGTCGCGCCGTACGCCGGCCCCGCTCGGGATCGCCGGTGCGGGCCCACACCGCCGATCGCACGAGCACGCCACCGTCCAGGGGGTGGCCCGGTAGCAGGTTGAACAACCCGAGCGCGGCGTTGAACACGCCCAGGTACGTCAGGATGGTGACGGTCAGCGGGTCGGCCACCGACAGAACGTCGGGCGCGGCGATCAGCAGCCCACCGACGAGGAGGTTGGCCAGGGGCCCTGCGAGCGCCACCGCGAACGCGTGATCCGCTCGGGGCGGATCGTCGCGCAGGTGTGCGATCCCGCCGAACACGAACAGGGTGATGCCGACGACCTCGATCCCCAGCCGGCGTGCGACCAGAGCATGGGCGAGCTCGTGCATCACGACGCTGCCGAGGACGGCGCCGGTCACGGCGAACGTGGCCGCGGCGGCCGGAGCGGGGTCCAGCCATCCGCGGAAGACCACCGCGAACGCCACGAGCAGGACCGACGCGATGGCCAACCACGACCGGTCGGCGGCGACCTCGATGCCGAGGACATCGCCGAGGCGCATCGCCGGTGGTCCGGGGCCGTCACCTTGGGAGGCGCGTCGGTGGGAGGCGCGGCGAACTCGCCGCGCCGAGCGGAACCTCCCGCGTCGCGCACGCATGTGCCGCATGGTACGGCTCCGCCCCTCGCTCCGAGCGGATCTCGCGAAACTGCCGACGACACGGCAGGGCCTGTCGGCGCGTGACCGCGACGGCGTCCGATCGTTGGTCCGATGCGCGAGCCGGCGTCGTGGGGCGCTGTGCAGCTCAGCCGGACGCGCGGCCGGTGAGGAGGCCAGCTGTGCTCGACGCGGTCGCCAGCGACGAGTTCCCTGAGCTGCGACCGTTCATGGACGCCCGCGGGTACGAGCCGGGTCAGGCGTTGCACGGCGTCCCGCCGGGCGTGGAACTCACCGCCATCCGCGAGGCCGCCGTCGACGTCCGCGACGCGATCATCTCCACCGGACGCCCGGACGCCGTCACCACCTGCGATCTGATCACCTTCGCCTACCCCACACGGTTCGCTCTGTGGCGGGCCGCGATCAGCCCCGCCCCGTTCGTGTGGATGACGAACCGGATGCTGGTCGTGCAGTGGACCGATCCCCGACAGCGCCGCCGAACGCTGCTGTGGGAGCCCACCGATCACGAACGTGGCGAGCACACGCCGTACGTCGCCGCCCTGAAACAGCGCTCGGTCGTCCCTGACCGGCTCCTGACCCGGGTACACGGCACCGTGCTCGGTCACCTGCGGGTGCTCGGGATCGACCCGGCTGATGTCGACTACGTCGCCTTCGACCACCTCCACGGTCAGGACGTGCGTCGGCTGCTCGGCACGACGCTGCCGTCCCCGGACCTGGGTGCGCCCGACGAGCCGCTCGCGGGGTGGCTGCCCAACGCCCGCATGATCACCCAGGTGCGAGAGTGGGACACGATCCGCCACCTCCACCCGCTGCAGGTGCCCTGGTACCAGCCGTGGGCCTACGAGGACCTCCCCCCGGAGTCGCTGCTGTTCGTCGACGGCGACGTCCACCTCGGGCCCGGCGTCGCGCTGCTGTACACGCCCGGTCACACGGCTGGGAGCCAGACCCTGACCTTGCATACCGACCGGGGCGTGTGGGTCTCCAGCGCGAACGGTGTCGCCGCGGAGTCGTGGACCCCGCGCGCCTCGCGCATCCCCGGGGTCCGCCGCTGGTGCAGCGACTGGGGGCAGGAGGTCGTTCTCAACGCCAGCACGCTGGAGTTCGCCGCCTGGCAGTACGACTCCATGGTCGCCGAGGCTCTCGTGGCTGATCCCACCTCCGACGGCGACTTCCGCCTGACCTTCCCCTCGAGTGAGCTGACCGCACACCGGCTGTCGCCGCTGACCACGCCGACGCTCACGCACGGCGCGATCCGCCACGGCACCGTGCGCCCAAGCCCCGTCCACGCCGCACCATGACCCGCGACCCGCCGGGCCGACGCTCAGCGCGCAGCGTGCAGAGCGGTGCGTCACGGAGACGGCACGGAAACGCAGACGGCGACCGCGGCGCTGACGTAGGCTGTCGGAGCGCTTACCCGCCAGGTTGCCTCAGGGGCGGAGCGAGCCGGATCGGAGGGCGTCGACCGTGTGGACGCGCCTGAGACGCGCGGGGCTGCGGCTGGTGCCCAGCCCCCGGTGGCGGACTGCGGCGGCCCTCGTGTTCGTGCTGCCGCTGCTGGTGTCCCCCCTCGGGACCGACACCGGGGAGCGGGTCGCCGCCCAGACCACCGCGGTTGCGCCCCCGCACGCCGAGTTGGCAGCCGCCAGCCCGGGTCCGGTCGGAGGCTCCGACCCCGCCGCGCAGCAGCCGGGGACGGCAGCCGCGGCCCCCGAGCCGCACTCGCCCCAGCCACCGGTTGCGGACACCGTCGAACCGGTCCAGCCCCAGCTGCTGGTCCGCCCGGCCGAACCCGTCCAGCCCGACGGGCTGGTCACCGCACAGAACGTCCCCGGCATCCGCCACCTGGCCGGTGCGGTCGAGCTCGACGGCGCCATCCAGGCGCTGGGGAGTGCGCACGAGATGAAGATCCTGGTGGTCGACCCGGTGGCTTTCCGACCGCTCACCCCATCGTCCACGGCCCAGACCAAAGGGGTCTGGGAGCGCCTCACCGAGGGTGAGCTGGTCGTCCGGCACGACATCGCTCACCACCTGCAGCTCCCACTCGGCGGCGACGCCACGGTGTACGGACCGTCCGGCGAGACGCTCGTGCTGCGCGTCGGCGCGTTCGCGTCCAACGGGGCGCCTCCGCTGGCCGACGCGCTGGTGTCGTGGCAGGTCGGCGCGCAGCTGGGCGCGGCCGCCGCCAACCTCCTCGTCATCGCCGTGTCCGATGACACGGCCGCGCCGGCGGTGGGCCGGCAGCTGGTGGAGGCGATCGGAGGTGGCGACGTCTCCTCGGTGCGGCCCCCGGCTGAGCAGACAGCCCGGCTGGTGGGTGTCGGAGCCAAGCATTTCGAGTCGTTCAGCTACATGGACCACGGCGACGGGATGATCACGATCGACTCGGCGTGGGTCCGCAAGTGGATCGTCACCGCCCGCCTGCCGATCTTCGGTGGCGTGGCTCGGTGCCACCGCGTGATGATGCCCCAGCTGATCAACGCGCTGCGCGAGGTCGAGGCTCGGGGCCTGGCTCACCTGATCGACCGCGGCCAGTACGGCGGGTGCTGGGTTCCCCGCCACATCCTCTTCGACCCCAAGAAACCCCTGTCGATGCACGCCTGGGGACTGGCCGTCGACTTCAACGTCGCGACCAACCAGTACGGCGCGAGACCGACCATGGACGGGCGGATCGTCGAGATCTTCCAGCGCTGGGGGTTCGGGTGGGGCGGGCACTGGTCGACGCCCGACGGGATGCACTTCGAACTGCGGGCGGTCATCCAGTGACCGGCCTGCCGAGCCGGCCAGATGGCCGCAGGACGGCCAGACGCCTGCGGTAGCCTCGCCAGCTGGTCACGCCCGGGGAGCCCAGATGCCGATGCTCGCGCTGGTGCGCCACGGCCAGTCGCTGTGGAACCTCGAGAACCGGTTCACCGGCTGGGTGGACGTGCCGCTGACCCCGCTCGGTGAGGAGGAAGCCAGGCGGGGCGGGCTCGTGATACAACAGCGGGGGCTGGCTTTCGGCGTCGCCTACACCTCGGCCCTCAAGCGCGCCACCGAAACGCTCCGCATCCTCATGGAGGTGGCCGGTTACGACGATCTGCCGGTCATCGGTGACCCGGCGCTGAACGAGCGCCACTACGGCGATCTCCAGGGGCTGAACAAGGACGATACGCGGGACCGGTACGGCCCTGAACAGGTGCACCTGTGGCGGCGCTCCTACGACGTGCCTCCGCCCAACGGTGAGGCGCTGAAGGACACCGCCGCACGGACCCTGCCGTTCTACGAACGGTCGATCCTCGGCGATATCCGCCAAGGCAAGGACGTGCTGGTCGTGGCGCACGGCAACTCCAACCGTTCGATCGTGATGGAGCTCGACCAGCTGAGCGAGGACCAAGTCCCCGGTCTGGAACTGCCGACCGGGGTGCCACTGGTCTACGAGCTGAAGGAGGACGGCACGGTCCTCGACAAGAAGGTGTTGGACCTCGACGAGGACCCGGCGGACCCCGAACCGCAGTAGCATGCTGCGACCTCGACCGGGGGTCGACCATCCACCAGAGCCGCCTCAGACGTTGGATCGCGCTCGCCACGGCCGCCGCCGCGCTAGCGGCGCTCCCGCCGGTGGCGTCGACTCCCGCCGAGGCTGGCAGCGCACCGGTCCTCGTTCAGCGGCTCGACGTGGTCCCCGGCCTGGTGCGGGAGGTCTACCGTCACCACACCGGGCAAGGACCCAGCAACGTGCAGCTGCTGCGCCTGGCGCCGGGTCACCCGCGGGTGCGCGTCGTCCCCGAGCTGGGACAGGGGGTGATCCCCGGGCGCGAGACGGTGTTGAACACCACCCGTCGCCTCGGTGAGGACGCGGTCGGCGCCGTGAACGCCAGCTTCTCGAACCCGGCCTGCCCCGTGACGGACCCGCCCGGCGAGCCCTGTGGCCTGCTGGTCCGAGACGGGATCGTGCTGTCGGAGAACGTCCTCAACGGGGCCTCGTGGCCGGGGGCGTTCGCGCTGTTCGATCCCGCCGAGACCTGGCGGCGACCGTACGACGTCGGTCGGCCCAGCTTCGAGGGCTACCTGCGCTTCTACGACGGCACCCGGGTCGACATCACCGCGGTGAACCGCCAGCCCACCGCCAACGAGGTCGTCGCGTTCAACCGCGCCTACGGCCCGTCGACCACGACGCCTGCAGGCACGATCGAGTTCGTCTTCCCCGACCTGCAGCTGCGCGCCCTCACCCAGGCCGAGGTCGTGATGCCCGCGCCGTCCGCGTCCGGCGGGGCGCCGATCCCAGCCGGTGGGACGGTCGTGGCTGCGACCGGGACCCACGCCGCGACGCTACAGGCACATGCCGGTGAACGCGTCGAGGCGAAGGTCTACACGGCGGGAACCGAGTGGGCCGGTGCCCAGCAGGCGGTCGCGGCCGGTCCGCTGATCGTCAAGGACGGGTCGATCACCCCGAGCACCAGCTGGTACGCGGAGGGTTTCTCCCACGAGCACCACAACGAGGCTCTGCACCCCCGCACGGTCGTGGCGTTCACCGGGGGCAACGAGATGCTCCTGCTGACGGTCGACGGCCGCCAACCCGACAGCGTCGGGTTGACCACCCAGCAGACCGCGGAGCTGGTCCGGGCGCTGGGTGCGGTCGACGCCGTGATGATGGACGGCGGCGGCTCGACCACGATGGTCGCCGACCACCAGACGGTGAACGTGCCGTGCTCCTCGCCGTCGACCTGCGGTCAGCTGCGTCCGGTCGCGTCGTCGCTGGTCGTGTGGTCACCGACCCCCAACGTCGATCGCCTGGCCGGTCCCGACCGGTTCTCCACGGCCGCTGCGATCGCCGACGCTGGCTGGCCCGGCGGGGCCGGGACGGTCGTGCTCGCCAACGCCGCCAGCTTCGCCGACGCGCTCGCCGGCGGTCCTCTGGCCACCGCGCACGGCGCGCCGCTGCTGCTGGTCGACACCGACCAGGTCCACCCGTCGACCGCCGGCGCGATCAGCCGCCTGCGACCCCAGCGGGCCCTGGTGCTGGGCGGACCGGCGGTCGTGTCCGATCGCGTCATCGCTGAGCTGCGTCGCAGCGTCCCCGAGGTGCGCCGCGTGTTCGGCGCCGACCGGACCGCAACAGCTGCGAGCGTCGCGCGCGAGCTCGGCGCCCCGTCGGGGCGGGCGTTCCTCGCGTCGGCCGCGACGTTCCCGGACGCGTTGAGCGCAACGGTCCCCGCCGCCCGCAGCGCCGCACCGCTCCTGCTGACCTGGCCCGATCAGCTGGCCTCGGCCGCCGCCGAGGCGCTGGCCGTGCTCGGCGTCCGTGAGGTGGTCCTGGCCGGGGGCGGCAGAGCGGTGTCCGACGCGGTCGTCACCCAGCTGCAGGCCCGGGGGATGACCGTGACCCGTGTCGCCGGCGCGAACCGCTACGAGACCTCCGCACGACTGGTGGAGTGGGCGGTCGCCGCCACGGGACTACCCACGACCGCCGCGGTGCTCGCCTCGGGCGCGGCGTTCCCCGACGCCCTGTCGGGCGGGCCGTTCGCGGCCAGCCGGGGCGCTGGCCTGCTGCTCACCGACCCGGCGGCGGCGTCCGCGTCACCCGGGACGTGGCAGTGGTTGACCGCCCACGACATCGACCACGGGTGGGTCTTGGGCGGCCGTGCCGCCGTGTCCTCACGGGTGCTACACGAGCTGCAGGCCGCGGTCGACGCGCGCTGACCGTCGGTAGGCTGGCGCCGCCGTTCGGAGGTGCTCGATGGACCAGCCACAGCCGATCCGCCCCGCCGAGGGCTGGGGGGTCCTGCACCTGTTCCTCCGCGTCGACCGGGCAGTCGCGGCGACCCTCCCCGAGACAGCGGTCAAGGATCTCGCCGGGGTCCTCGAGCGCTTCGACGACGACCCCGAGACGCAGGTCCACCTTTTCTCGGTGCTCGGCCACAAGGCCGACGCCATGGTCTTCGCCCTGTCGCCTGACCTGTCGCTCCTGCGCCGCCTGCAGACGGCGATCACCGCATGTGATTTCGGCCCGGCGCTGGAGCTGCCGTGGTCCTACGTCAGCCTCACCGAGACGTCGGAGTACACCCCAACCGCCGCGTCGTACAGGGACGACCTCGCGGCCAAAGGCGTCGCCGGCGACGACCTCGACCGGCGCGTCGCCGCATTCGCTGAACGCCAGGCCGAGTACAACCGGCACAAGCTGTACCCGCAGATGCCGCGCTGGGAGGTGGCCTGCTTCTACCCGATGTCGCACCGGCGGGTCGGCACCGACAACTGGTACTTGCTGCCGTTCGAGGAACGGATGCGTCTGATGCACGAGCACGGCCGGTCCGGGCGGGCGTACGCCGGTCGGGTGCTGCAGCTGGTGACCGGCTCCACCGGCCTGGACGACTGGGAATGGGGCGTGACCCTGTTCGCCCACGACGTCGCCGACCTCAAGCACATCGTGTACCGCATGCGCTACGACGAGGCGTCCGCCCGCTACGCCGACTTCGGCCCGTTCGTCGTCGGACTGCGTCGTTCCGCGCAGCAGCTGGTCCGCGAGCTGGGCCTCACGGTCCCCGACCTGTGACGGGGACGCTGCTGCTGGCTGCCGGCCCGGCACGCATCAGGTAGGACGGAAGCGATCACGCATGCGGGCGACCTCCTCCTGGCTTCCCATCACGACCAGCACGTCACCGTCGTGGAGGACCGACTCGGCCGACGGGTGGGTGTCCATCGAGCCGTCCTCGGCGTGCAGGACCGCCAGGACCGTGCAGCCGTACGTCTCGCGGATCGCGGCCTGGCGGAGCGTGTGGTTGTCCAGCGGGCTGCCGGCCCTCACCGGGACCTCCTCGAGGGTGTACTCGATGCCGCCGGCGCCGATCCCGTCGAGGAAGTCCGACACGACGGGGCGGGTGAGCAGCTGAGCGATGCGCCGGCCCCCGATGGTCGACGGCGCGATCACCCGGTCGGCGCCGGCGCGGCGTAGCTTGGCTTCGTTCTCGTCGGCTTTGATCCGGCCCACCACCGTGCATCCCGGCCGCAGGCCCTTCGCGGTCAGCGCGATCAGGACGTTGTCCGCGTCGGTGTTGACGCAGGCGACGACAGCCTGGGCACGCTCCAACCCGGCGTCGAGCAGCACGTGCTCGGCGGTGGCGTCGCCTTCGACGTGCAAGAAACCCGTCCCGGCGACCTCGGCGATCTTGTCCTCGTCGTTGTCGACGACCACGAACGGCATCCCCTCGCGCATCAGCTCGGCCACCAGGTGACGTCCAACCCGCCCGTACCCGCAGACGATCACGTGTTCGTCGATGGCGTTGATCCGGCGCTCCATGCGTCGCCTTTCGATGATCCGCCGCAAGTGACCCTCCACCACGAACTCCGCGGCGCTCACGGCGGCGTACGTGGCGCTCGCCACCCCACCGACGATCAGCAGGACCGTGAAGACCTTGCCCGGTCCGTCGAGGGGCGCGACCTCCCCGAAGCCGACCGTGGTGACCGTGATCACCGTCATGTACAGCGCATCGAGGAGGTTCATCCCCTCCAGCAGCTGGTAGCCGACCACGCCCACCAGCAGGACGCCGAAGTAGATCGAGAACGCGATCCGCAAGCGGCGAGTGGGCGTCACTCGAAGAGCCTTAGGGTCCCGTCGTCGCGGCCACGGAGCTCGTCGAGGTCGATCTCGACCCAGGCGATCCCCCGCGCATCGGCGAGGACCCGGGCCTGGGGTTTGACCTCGGTCGCGGCGAGGACCCCACGCACCGGCGCGAGGAGCGGATCGCGTTGCAGCCGGTCGAGGTAACGGGTGAGCTGTTCGACGCCAGCGATCTCGCCGACCCGTTTGACCTCGACCGCCACGGCGCGGCCGTCCGCGTCGCGCAGCAGCAGATCGACCGGGCCCAGGTCGGTGGGGAACTCACGGCGGATCAGCCGTGAGCCCTCCGCGATGCGGTCGGGATGCGTCGCGAGCAGTTCCTGCAGCTGCCGCTCGACGCCGTCGAGGGTGAGTCCGCGCTCGGTGTCGAGTTCGACGGTGAGATCCTCGTGGACCTCCTCGAACTCGATCGTCAGGGTCTCGCCGCGCGGGTTCACCACCCGCCAGACGTCGCCTTCGTCGACGATCGTGTTGGGGGCGTTCATCCAGTTGAGCGGCTTGTACGCCCCGACGTCGGCGTGGATCGCGACGCACCCGTCCGCCTTGACCATGACCAGCCGCACCGCCGAGGACAGGGTGGACGACAGCCTGCCGTCGTAGTGGGCGGTACAGCGGGCGACGATCAGGCGCACGGTCAGGCGGCCCGGACCGGCACGGAGATCCCCATGTGGCGGCACCGTAGCGGAGGGCGCGACCGGCGCCGCACGATGCCGGCCTGCCAGGACGTCGCGTCCGTCGGCTGGTAGCGTCTGCGCCTCCCACCAGCCGAGCCGCCCTGACACCGTGGTCGGCTCGCCGGAGGCCGGAGCCGCATGCGGGCGCGGCTCCGAGCGCACAAGGAGCCAAGCGGGTGGAGCAGCGCGAGGCTCGGGAGCTGGTCACCCACAAACCCGAGCTCGGTGAGCTCTTCGAGCGGGGTCGTGGCCGGGGCTACGTCCTGCTGTCCGAGCTCCACGACCACTACGACCCGCTCAACGACGACGCGGACTGGATCGCCCGGGCGGCGCGCGCCGTGGAGGACCTCGGGCTGGAGGTCGTCGATGACCAGGCCGACGAGACCGAGCGCCCCGTCGCTGACGTGATCAGCTCGTCGACCGACCCCGTTCGTCACTACCTCAACGCGATCGGCAGGACGGCGCTGCTCACCGCCGAGGAAGAGGTCGACCTGGCCAAGCGCGACCAGGCCGGCCAGGCGGCCCGGCGGTTCCTCAACAACGGGGCGTCGCTCACCCCTCGTCAGCGCGCGCAGCTCCGCCAGGTCGACCGGGATGGGCGCCTTGCTCAGGACCACATGGTCCGGGCCAACCTCCGGCTGGTCGTCTCCGTTGCGCGCCGGTACCGCGGCCGCGGCCTCGATCTCCTCGACCTCATCCAGGAGGGCAACCTCGGTCTGATGCGGGCCGTCGAGAAGTTCGATCACACGAAGGGCTACAAGTTCTCGACGTACGCCACCTGGTGGATCCGCCAGGCGCTCACACGAGGCCTGGCGGACAAGTCACGGGTGTTGAGGTTGCCCGTCCACGTCCACGAGGCCCTGGGGAAGCTGCGGTGGGCCGAGCTGGACCTCGTTCAGCAGCTGGGACGCGACCCCACCGAGGCGGAACTCGCCGACGCCATGGACATGTCGATCGAACGGCTCCGCGACATCCGCTCGGCCGCGCGGGAGCTGCTGTCGCTGGACACGCCGGTGGGCGAGGACGGCGGCACCACCATGGGCCACCTGGTCGCCGACGAGGACGCCGTCGACCCGGAGATCTCGGCCGCGTTCGTCCTCACCCGCGACCTGCTGCACACCGTGTTGGCCACCCTGAACGAACGGGAGCGTGGTGTCGTGTTGATGCGGTTCGGCCTGCTCGACGGCAACTGCCGCACCCTCGAGGAGGTCGGTGCCGAGTACGGCGTGACCCGCGAGCGGATCCGCCAGATCGAATCCAAGACCCTGACCAAGCTGCGCCACCCGTCTCGGTCTGACCGGCTCCGTGGCCTGCTGGAGACGGCCCCCGCTGGCCCACTGGTCGGCGACGGCTAGGTCCGGATCACCTTGCCCGTACGCTGCCAGCGACGTCTGATCGCAACGGGAGTGAGCGTGCATGGGGCTGCAGGTCGGGCTGGTCGGTCTGCCGAACGTCGGGAAGTCGACGTTGTTCAACGCGCTGTCCCGCGCGGGGGCGCTCGCGGCCAACTACCCGTTCGCGACGATCGACGCCAACGTGGGGGTCGTCGCGGTCCCCGACGAACGCCTCGACCGCGTCGCGGAGCTGGCCGGCTCGGCCCGAACCGTCCCGACCACGATCGAGTTCGTCGACATCGCTGGGCTGGTGGCCGGGGCCAGCACCGGGGAGGGGTTGGGCAACCAGTTCCTGGCGCACATCCGCGAGGTCGACGCGATCTGTCACGTCGTGCGCTGCTTCGACGACGACGACGTCGTTCACGTTTCCGGCGTGGTCGACCCCGTCGGTGACGTCGACGTCGTCGAGACAGAGCTCATCCTCAAGGACCTCGAGACGGTCGAGAAGCGTCTGGAGCGCATCACGCGCGTGGCGCGCAGCGGGGACACCTCAGCAGCCGACGAGGCCGGGTTCCTGGGTCGCTTGCGTGATCACCTCGCGGCCGGAGAGCCGGCACGCCGCTTCGAGTGCGCCGCTGTCCACGCCGACCTGCTCCGCGACCTGTTCCTGCTCAGCGCCAAAGCGGTCGTCTACGCCGCGAACGTCGGCGAGGACGACCTGCCCGACGGCGGACCCCTGGTCGAGCCGCTGCGGAAGTTGGCGGTGGATCAGGAGGCCGACGTGGTGGTCGTGTGTGCGCAGGTCGAGGCGGAGCTCACCGACCTGCCCGAGCCTGAGCAGCGTGAGTACCTCGGCGCGCTCGGCCTGGAGCGCAGCGGCCTGGAGAGACTGGTCAACGCCGCCTACCGGCTACTGGGCCTCGTCACCTTCTTCACCGCAGACGACAAGGAAGCGCGCGCCGTCACCGTCCGCCGCGCGACCCGCGCCCAGCGCGCCGCCCGGGAGATCCACTCCGACATGGAGCGGGGGTTCATCCGTGCGGAGGTGATCTCGTACCACGATTACCTGACGTACGGCTCGGAGTCGGCCGTCCGGGATGCGGGACGGCTGCGACTCGAAGGCAAGGACTACCCGGTCGCCGATGGTGACGTCATCCGCTTCCGTTTCGCGGTGTAGGTTCGCACCCGACATCCCATAGGAGCCCCCCATGGCCCGCACCCAGCTGATCACCCGCCTCGAAGTGGCCGCTTGCCCGACCCACCGCACCAACGTCGGTCATTACAAGGATCATGATGTCGGATGCGACTGCCTGACCGAGGAGCGTCGCTCGGAGCTCGCCCAGCGCCTGGAAGACGCCCGGACGGAGGGCAACCCGCTCGCTGACCCCGTCGAGTAACAGCCGACCGTGGCGCGACGTGAGGGACTGGGGGGGCGGGTCGGTCGGGGCGCACGCCTGGCGGGAACCGGGGTGCGGTCCGCAGCCGGCCTGGCCGCAGCGAAGGCGCGCCAGCTGACCGGTGGGGACGCTGATCCCGAGGAGTTCCACCGGGCCACCGCGGACATCCTCGTCAACGTCCTGGGCGAGATGAAGGGCGCAGCGATGAAGCTCGGACAGCTGCTGTCCTTCGTCGACGTCGACCTCCCACCCGACGTGCGGTCGATCTACCACGACGCGCTCGCCAGCCTGCGCGACAGCGCCCCGCCGATGGATCCCGCACTGATCGAGCAGGTGGTCGCTGAGGAGTTCGGGGCGTCGGCCAACGCCATCTTCGCGGAGTGGCACCGTGAGCCCATCGCCGCTGCCTCGATCGGGCAGGTCCACGCGGCCCGGCTCGACGACGGGCGCGAGGTCGTCGTGAAGGTCCAGTACCCGGGCGTGGCCGAGGCGGTCAGCGCTGACCTGCGCAACGCCGAGGCGTTCTCACCGCTGGCGCGGATCATCTCCCCCCACCTGGAGGTGGAGCCCCTCGTGGAGGAGCTGCGCGAGCGGGTCGGCGACGAGCTGAACTACGAGCGTGAGGCCAACTACCAGCGGGCGTTCGCCAACCGCTACGACGGCCACCCCTTCGTCCACGTCCCCGAGGTCGTGGCCGACATGTGCCGCGGACGGGTGCTGGTGAGCGAACGCGTGCGCGGTCGAACGTTCAACGACATCGCCGAGCGGGGCACCGACGAGGAGCGGCAACGGCTCGGTGAGATCATCTTCCGCTACGCCTTCGGCACCATCGAGCGCTTCCGGCTCTTCAACGGTGATCCGCACCCAGGTAACTACCTGTACGAGGACGACGGACGCGTCGCCTTCCTCGACTACGGGTCGGTGAAGATGTTCAGCCGGGAGCGGTTCCAACACATGCAGCGCATGAACCAGACGGTCAAGCAAGGTGACCCCGACGAGGTCGTGCAACGACTCCGCGAAGCGGGGTTCCTCCCCCCCGGCGTCGAGGTCGACGCCGAGCTGATGTACGAGTGGTGGCAGCTGTACATGCGGCCGGTCCTGGCGGAACAGCCGTTCACGTTCACCCCCGAGTTCGCAACCGAGGTCATCCGCTCCACGACGGACCCGCGGAGCAAGTACCTAAAGGTGCTGCGCCCGTTGAACCTGCCGCCCGACTACCTGCTGCTCAACCGCATCCACTTCGGGATCAACAGCGTCCTGGGACGTCTGCGGGCGAGCAACGACTGGCGCGAGATCCGCGCCGAGTACGTCGAGGACGCCCCGCCGGCGACGCCGCTCGGGGAGCAGGACCGCAAGTGGTGGGAGACGCGGGAGCCGGTGTACGACCCGCCAGCTTGAGTTCTACTCCTCTGGGTAGATGTCGTCGATCACACGGTCGTACTTGTCGGCGACGACTCGGCGCTTGACCTTCAGCGTCGGTGTCAGCTCACCACCGTCGATGGTGAAGTCCTCGGGGAGGATACGGAACTCACGGATCGACTCCGCTCGCGACACCGCCTTGTTGGCGTGGTCGACGGCACCCTGGATCTCGGCGCGCAGCTCGGGGTCGTCGGTGAGGTCAGCCACCGTCTTCCCCGTCTTGCCGTGCTGCTCCGCCCAACGGGGGAACTCCTCGGGGTCGATCGTGATGAGCGCCGCGATGAACGGCCGCCCGTCGCCCACCACCATCGACTGGCTGACCAGCCGGTGTGAACGAAGCCGATCCTCGAGGACCGCTGGGGCGACGTTCTTCCCGCCCGCCGTGACGATCAGTTCCTTCTTCCGGCCGGTGACCCGCAGGAACCCGTCGGCGTCGAGTTCACCGAGGTCGCCGGAACGGAAGAAACCTTCGTCGGTGACGGCCTCTCGGGTCGCCTCGTCGTTGTTCCAGTACCCGGCGAAGACGTTGCCTCCCTTGATCAGGATCTCGTCGTCATCGTCGACCCGGACGGTGCAGCCGGGGAACGGCTGCCCGACCGTCCCGATCTTGAGGGCGTCCGGGCGGTTCGTCGTCGCCCCTGCAGTGGTCTCCGTGAGGCCGTAGCCCTCGAGGATCTTGAGTCCGATCCCGTTGTAGAAGTGGCCGAGTCGCTCACCGAGCGCGGCACCACCGGAGATCGCGTAGCGGAGCTTGCCGCCCAACCGCTCCCGGAGCTTGCCGTACGCGAGCCGGTCGAAAACGGTGTGCTGGATCCGCGTCGCGAGGTTCACGCCGCCGTCCTGGCTCTGGCGCGAGTAGTCGATCGCGACCTGCACCGCCCTCTCGAAGATCTTGCCCTTGCCCTCCTCGTTGGCCCGGGACACCGCCGCGTTGTAGACCTTCTCGAAGATACGGGGCACCGCCAGCAGGAACGTCGGCTGGAACATCGGCAGCTCCTCGGCGAGGTGCTGCGGGTCGGTGGCGTAGGCCATCTGCACGCCGACCTCCACGCTGCCCGCCTGGACCAGCTGAGCGAAAGAGTGCGCCAGCGGTAGGAACAGCAGCGTCCGGTCGTCGGGGCCGAACAGCTCCTCGAGCGCGGTCGTGGCCTGTACGGCGTCCCAGCGCAGGTTGCGGTGCAGCGTGACGCAGCCCTTCGGTTTCCCGGTCGTGCCCGACGTGTAGATGATCGTGGCGATCGACTCGGGACCGATCCGCTCCGCCCGCCGGTCGAGCTCCTCGGCGTCGACGTCCGTGCCGTGCTCCTCGATCTGGTCCAGGCCCGCCTCCTCGATCACGAAGACGTGGTCGAGCGGAGCCGTGGCCGAAACCTGCTCCCACTCCCGGCGGTCGTCGGGTGTACCGAACACCGCGGTGCGTGCGCCACTGTCGTTCAGGATCCACTCGATCTGGTCGGCCGAGTCGGTCTCGTATATCGGGACGATCGTGCCGCCGGCGGCCATCACCGCGTACTGCAGGTAGGTCCACTCGATCCGGGTCTTGGACATGATGGCCACGCGGTCATCGATCTCCAGACCGAGCCCGATCAGGCCTCTCGCCAGCCGCTGCACGGTGGCAGCGAACTCGGCGGCGGTGACGTCGACGAACCGGTTGCCGTCACGGTAGGCCAGCAAACGGCGATCGGGGTTCTCGTCGGCGTGATACCACAGCGGGTGCAGCAGCGTTGCATCGTCCGGGAGAGCAACCTCTCCCGGCGTCGTGTACTCGCGCATGGCTCCTCCAGGACGTCAACACGTCCACAGGAGGCTAGCACCGAGGCATCAGCGCGAACTCGGTTGATCGTGGTACCCGGCGGGCGGACGAGCTCTCAGCGGGTCGCCGAGTACAGCTCCTCGATCGCGGCTGCGTGCCGTTCGGTCACGACCTCTCGCCGCACCTTCAGGGTCGGCGTCAGTTCGCCACCCTCGATGGTGAAGTCGTCGGGGAGGATCCGGAAGGCGCGGATCGATTCCGCCCGCGACACCGCGTGGTTGGCCTGGTCGACCGCAGTCTGGACCTCGGCGCGCAGATCGGCGTCGTCGACCACCTCGGCCGGTGTCCGACCCGGCTTGGAGTGCTGCTCCGCCCAACGGCCGACCTCCTCGGGATCCAGCGTGATCAGGGCAGCGATGAACGGGCGACCGTCGCCCACCACCATCGCCTGCGACACCAGCCGGTGCGCGCGGATCCGGTCCTCGAGGAGGGCTGGGGCGACGTTCTTCCCGCCCGCGGTGACGATGATCTCCTTCTTGCGTCCCGTGATCCGCAGGAAACCGTCGGCGTCGAGCTGACCGAGGTCGCCCGAGTGCAGGAAACCGTCGTCGTCGATCGCTTCCCGGGTCGCCTCGTCGTCGTTCCAGTACCCGGAGAAGACGTTCCCGCCCTTGATCAGGATCTCGCCGTCGTCGGCGATGCGGACGGTGCAACCGGGCAGCGGCCGTCCAACCGTGCCGATGCGCAGATGCGACGGCGTGTTCAGCGTGGCGCCCGCCGACGTCTCCGTGAGGCCGTAGCCCTCCAGGACCGTGATCCCTGCCCCGTTGAAGAAGTGCCCGAGCCGCTCGCCGAGCGCCGCACCGCCGGAGACCGAGTACTCCACGCGCCCTCCGACGGCCGACCGCAGCTTGCTGTACACCAGCTTGTCGAACACGGTGTGCAGCGCCCGGGTCTTGAAGGGCACTCGGCCGACCTGGGTGCCACGCGAGTGGTCGATCGCGACGCGGGAGGCCACATCGAAGATCCGGCCCTTGCCGTCGGCGTACGCCTTGGCCTGCGCGCCGTTGTAGATCTTCTCGAAGACACGTGGCACCGACAGCAGGAACGTCGGTTGGAACAGCGGCAGTTCCTCGGTGAGCTTGGTGGGGTCGGTGGCGTACCCGATCTTGACCCGTTCCGCGACGCAGACGCACTGGATGATCCGCCCGAAGATGTGCGCCAGCGGGAGGAACAGCAGCGTGGAGCGGCCGTCTCTGAACAGCTCGGGGGCGCCGACCCCGACCTGGGTGAGGTCCCAGACGAGGTTGCCGTGGGTCAGCACGCAGCCCTTCGGCCGCCCCGTGGTCCCCGATGTGTACACGATCGTGGCGAGATCCTCGGCGGTGACGGTCCGGGCCCGCCCCAGGACCTGCTCGTCGTCGACCTCTGCGCCGTGCGCGGACAGCTCATCGAGCCCGCCATCGTCGATCACGAACGCGTGCTTGCAGGCGGGCAACCGGCTTGCGGCCTCGTCGTAGCGGGAGCGCAACTCCACGTTCTCGAAGATGGCCGCCACCGCCTCGCTGTCGGCGAGGATCCACTCCATCTGATCAGCGGCCGACGTCTCGTAGATCGGGACGGTGACGGCCCCCGCACTCCAGATCGCGTAGTCCAGCAGCGTCCACTCGATCCGCGTTCGCGACATGACCGCCACGCGCTGCCCCGGCTCGATCCCCAGACCGATCAGGCCGGCCGCGAGGCGACGGACCCGTTCGGCGAACTGCCGGACGCTGACGTCGACGAACTGCCCCCCCACGCGGTGCGCGAGGGCCGCCCGGTGCGGTTGGACACGTTCGCGCTCCCACAGGGTCTCAGTCAGGTTGGTGTCGGGCGCGATCGTGGCAGCGCCGGGGCCAGTGAACTCTCGCATGGCGACCTCCGCGACGAGTGCTGGGGCACGCTCGGAAGGCGGCAAGCTAGCACGGGTCGCTCGCCCGCCGGCTCGCGGCCGACCGCCGTCCACGCTCCCGCCGTCGGTTGCCCAACGGCCCTGCGGCCGGGCACGTTCGCCCTCGGAGGCGCGCCGAGCGTCACGACGGGGCGCCGTATGCTCGGCCGACCGCGAGCGGGAGAAGGATGCGCGGTCCTGGCTACGTCCTGGTCGTCAACGCCCATGCCGGCCGCGCGGCACGGGAACGGAGCGAGGCAGCCCGTCGTGTCCTCGACGGAGCCTCCCCCACCCAGGTGCTCACCACCACCGACCCGGCGCAGGTCGACGAGGCGATCGCCGCGCTCGATGGTCGAACCCTGGTCGTGGTCGGTGGCGATGGGACCCTGCACGTTGCGGTCAACCGCCTCGCGGCTGCAGGGATCCTGGCCTCGACCACGATCGGGATCGTGCCTGCGGGGACCGGGAACGACTTCGCGCGTTCACTCCGCATCCCCCAGGAGCCGGTCGCGGCCGCACGCGCCGTGTTGGCCTGTGAGCCCCTCAGCGTCGACCTGCTCGAGGCCGACGACGGCCAGCTGGCCGTGAACGCCGTCCATGCGGGGCTGGGGGCCGAGGCGTCGCAGCGCTCCGTCCCGTTGAAGGACGATCTCGGCCCACTGGCGTACCCGGTCGGGGCGCTGGTCGCTGGCGTTCGCGAGACGGGATGGACGCTCCAGGTCGAGGTCGACGGGGCGCCGGTGTCACAGGTCGCCCGCCCGCTGCTGATGGTGGGGATCGCCAACGCCGGTTGCATCGGTGGCGGAACCCCGCTTTGCGCCCCCGCGGAACCCGACGACGGACGACTCGATGTCGTGGTCGTCGCCGCGGTCGGCCCGGCCGCGCGGGCGGCGTTCGGGGCGGCCCTTCAGCGCGGGCGGCACCTGGCCCGAGACGACGTCGAGCACGTCCGCGGGCACGACGTGCGCATCTCGGGTGATCCCGTGCGGTACAACGCCGACGGAGAGCTGTCACGCCCCCTCCGCCAGCGGCGGTACCGCATCCGCCCGGCGGCGTGGCGTGTCCTGGCCCCGCCCCGGTAGGCGCCGTACAGTAACGTCTTCGGTCCGGTCGGCCGCTGGTCTCGCGCCCTCCGCGGGCGTACGGTCGTTTGCGTCCGTCGTCGGAAGGCCTCCGAACGGTGGAGCGGCTCGTCAGGCGGTACCGGGCGTACCGCCTCCTCATCGCTGCGGTGGTGCTGATCGGCATCCCTGCGGCGCTCAGCCTCCCTGCGTTCCTGGACGAATCCCCGATCCGGGCCGGGGAGGCGTCGCCGCGGACGGTCGTGGCTCCCAACCTCATCCGCATCGTCGACGAGGACGCGACAGAGCGCGCACGTCGCCAGGCGGCCGAGGCGGTCGATCCGATCTTGCAGCGCGACGACCAGGCGCGCATCGCCACGGTGGAGGACATCCGCAACCAGTTCGACGTGGTGCAAGAGATCCGGCAGGCACCCACCGCCGAAGGCGCGGAGCCGCCCTCGACCGAAGAGCGGGTCGACGCCCTCCGCGATCGGCTCCCGATGCTGGATGACACCGGGCTGCGCATGCTGGTCACCATCGACGCGCCGACCTTCGAGTCGCTACGGAGCGAGACGATCAGCATCGTGCAGCAACTGACCCGCCAATCGGTCCGGGCGGGGCAGGTCGACGATGTCCTCGATGAGCAGCTGCGCGTCGAGGCGACCGTGCGCGACGTCCCTGCGAAGCTCACCGATGCGGTCGTGGAGCCGCTGATCCGGAGCGCGATGCGCCCGACTGTCGTGGTCGACCACGAGGCCACCGATGAGGCGCGGCGGCGCGCGGCCGCCAACGTCGACGAGGCGATGCGGACCTTCCCCACCGGGTCGGTGATCGTCTCCGCCGGGGAGGAGGTCACCCCGGTGCAGCTGGCCGCCCTGGAGCGGGTCGGGCTGGCTGGGTCCGATCCACGCTGGGAGGTCCTACGCGCGCTCGCCGTCACCGCCATCGCTGCTGCCGTGTCGGCGCTGTACCTGCGCACCCACCGACGCTCGGTGTGGCGCTCGAACCGGAAGCTGCTGTTGCTTGCGACGCTCACGTTCGGCTACGCCGCGATCCTCGCCGGGGCGACACTGGCGATCGAGCGCACCGAGGTGTGGCTGTACGCGGTTCCGTCCGGGGCGCTGGGGATGCTCGCCACCATCTTGCTGGGCGCCCCGGTCGGGGTGATGCTCGCCGTGCCGGTGACCTTGCTCACCGCCTACGTCGCCCCGGGGACGACCGGCGTGGTGGCGTACGCGGCGGCCGCGACGCTGCTGAGCGTCCCGCTGGTCACACGCCTGTCGGTCCGCGGCGACCTGCGCCGAGCGGCTCTGTTCGCGACAGCCGGCTACATCGTCCTGGCGCTGACGTTCGCGGTCACCTTCGAGGGCGCCGACAGCTTGATCCGTCCCGCTCTGGCGGGAGCGATCCACGGCGTGACCGGCGGGATCCTGGTGGTTGGCGGCCTGCCCTTCATCGAGTCGGCGTTCGGTCTGGTGACCGCCACCGGCCTGATCGATCTCGCCGACCGCAACCATCCGCTGCTGCGGGAGCTGGAACAGAAGGCACTCGGGTCGTACAACCACTCGATCGTCGTCGCGACGCTGGTCGAGCGCGGTTGCCGGGCTGTGAACGCCGATCCGCTTCTCGGCTCAGTCATGGCGCTGTACCACGACATCGGCAAGGTGCGCAGACCGTACTTCTTCATCGAGAACCAGTTCGGGATCTCCAACCCGCACGACGGTCTGGAACCGGATATCTCGGCCACGATCATCCAGGAGCACGTCACCGACGGGATCAAGATGGCCCGGTCCTACCGACTCCCGCCAGAGGTGGTGCACGGCATCGCGACGCACCACGGGACGACGGTCGTCACGTACTTCTACCTCAAGGCCGTACGGGACGCCGCGCCGGGGCAGCAGGTCGACGAGGAGGTGTACCGCTACAAGGGTCGCAAACCGACCACCAAAGAGACCGCGGTGCTGATGCTCGCCGACTGCTGCGAAGCTGCCAGCCGCGCAGCCGCCCAGAACGACCGCAACTTGTCGCGCGAGCAGTTGTCCGAGCTGGTGGACAGCCTATTCGCCGACCGCATCGAGGACGGTCAGCTCGACGAGAGCCCGCTGACGTTCCAGGACGTCGCTGCGGTCAGGGCGTCGTTCCTCGAGACGCTCTGCGGCGTGTACCACCCGCGTATCACCTACCCGCAACGCCAGCAGGCGGAGGCAGCGACGCAGGAGGCTCCCGCCTCCACCTGATCGGCGCCACCGTCGGTCCGCCGGGTCGCCGGCCTCACTGGCCGATGTCGGGTCGGGCGCGGGCGCGCTCGCCGACCCCGGTGGCGACCTCGCGTTGCCGCAGCTTCCCGCCCGACTTGGGATGCAGCGGCGGTGTGTCCATCCCGGCGCCTTCGCGCAGACCCTCCATCATCTCGCGGATGGCTTCCTGGGACGTGCGAGACGGCTCCCAGCCCAGCTCCGTCCGGGCACGGGTGGTGTCCATCACCGGGAGGCTGAGCGCGAGGTCGAACAGCATCGGACTGGCCGGGATCAGGTGCAGGCGCCACGCCGCAGCCATCGCCGCCCTGAGTGCGCCGACGGGCATCTTGACCGGACGAGCGTCGAACAGTTCTGCGAGCGCCCGGGGGTCGAGCACGGGTTCGGCGGCGATGTTGAAGGGGCCACGAACGTCGCGGACGATCGCGAGACGGTAGGCCTCTGCAGCGTCGGCGGTGTGCAGTGCCTGGAGGCGCAGGCCGGGCAGATCAGGGACGATCGGGATCAGGTCGGGGCGGGCGAGGCGGTTGGGGAGGAGCGGTCCCGCGAACAGGCGGCGCTGCTCGGACGCCGACTCGCGCTTGAAGATGAACCCGGGGCGGAGGCGGACCACACGGGTCCCCGGTTGGTCGCGTTCGAAGGTGTCCAGCACCCGTTCGACGTACGACTTCTCGCGCCCGTAGGCGGCGGTCGGCAGGGCGTGGGTCGGCCAGGACTCGTCCACGCGGTCGTGCTGTGGGCCCGGCGAGTAGGCGCCGACCGAGGATGCGTAGACCAGCGCGGGGACCGCCGCTTCGGCCACCGCCTCGAAGACCCGGATGCTGCCCAGGACGTTGGTCCGCCACGTCGCCAGCGGGTCGTGCGTGGGCTGGAAGATCCACGAGAGGTGAACGACCACATCGGCGGCGTCGAAGTGGGTGGTGAGATCGTCCTTCGCCACGTCGGCGCGGGCCCACCTCGTCTTGGCCGGCTGCCATGCCGGCGGTCGTCGGGCCAGCCCGACGATCGACGTGACCTGCTCCTCGTGGCCGAGGACGTCGATCAAGCTCGTGCCGACGTTGCCCGTCGCCCCGGTGATCACCACGCGCATAGTGCGTCTCCTCGTCGGCTCACGGCACCGTAGCGACCGTGTCACATCGTGTTCCCGTCGCGGGCACGACCCTGCACACGGATGGCCGCCGACTCAGCCGTGGGCTTCGAGCTCCAACGCCAGTGAGTTGATGCAGTACCGCTGACCCGTGGGTGGAGGGCCGTCGGGGAACAGGTGGCCGAGGTGCGAGTCACACGCCGCACAGAGAACCTCCGTGCGGGTCATCCCGTGGCTGTGGTCGTCTTCGAGGCGGACCGCAGCGTCGTCGAGCGGCTCCCAGAAGCTCGGCCATCCCGTCCCGGAGTCGTACTTGGCGTCCGACTCGAACAGGGGCTGACCGCAGGCCGCACAGCGGTAGGTCCCCGCAGCCTTGCTGCCGTGGTACTCGCCGGAGAAGGGCGGTTCGGTCCCCTTCGCGCGCAACACCTGATAGCGCTCAGCGCTCAAGCGCTCGCGCCACTCGTCGTCGGTCAGTTCGACCCGCTCGGTCACGTGTGTTCCCCTCAACGTTCGTACGTGCCGACCAGCCGTGCCTGCTCGATCACATGCCCCTCGATGCAGTCGAGCAGCTGCTCCCGTGTGAGGCCGGGGCTCGCGTCCAGACCGGTGTCGAGCGCGTACACCCAGAAGTAATAGTGATGCGGACCGTGGCCCTCGGGTGGTGCGGGGCCGTTGTAGCCAGTGTTGCCGAAGTCGTTCTGGCCTTCCGTGAACTCGCCGCCGCCCCCCTCCCCGATCCCGGTTCCGGACGCGGGGATGCCGTACACCACCCAGTGGGTGAAGCCGCGGACGAGTGGCGCATCCGGGTCGTGGCACACGAGCACGAACTCGCTGGTCCCTTCCGGGACGTTGCTCCACTCCACCGCGGGCGAGACGTCGTCGCCTTCGCTGGTGTGCCGTCGGGGGATCGCGCCGCCGTTGTCGAACGCCGGGCTGGACAGTGACAGGTCCCCGAGGTTCAGTCCCATTTCGTGACTCCATCCGATCGGCTCAACGCCGACCCTAACGGGCCGCCGCAGCGCCGTTCCCACCGCTAGCCTCTTCCTATGAACCCGTTCTGGGCGGGGGTGTTCGTCGGCTTGCGGCGCTTTCTCGCCCGTCACCAGGGACGACCGCCGTCGGCCGCGCGCAGTGTTCCGCTGTGGCGCCTGGTTCTCGACGAGGTCGCCTACCTGCTGCGCATGTCGGTTCGTCGCCGCTGGTTGCGGGTGTGGCTGCCTGCTGCCGTTGTGGTGGCGACGGTGATGGTCGGGTTGGCGGAGTTCACGCCGGGTCCGGTGATCGCTGTCGAGTGGCGCCTCGTGCTGACCGCGGTTCTTGTCGCTGTCACCGCCGTGGTGCTGTGGCCTCGGCGGAACGCCCACCCCTGACCGCCCCGCGTCACCAGCTCTGACCGCCAGCCGTCGCTCAGGCGACCGCACGCGCCGCGAGCGGGCCCGCGATCGCCAGCAGGAGCACGTACGCAGCCGCGACCGGACCGATGCCGATGTCGAGGCCCGACGCGACGCCGAGTTCGGCGATCACGATGGAGAACTCCCCGCGTGCGACCAGCACGGCCGCCGCTCGGCGGCGCCCGGCCGGACCCACCCCGATCCGGGCGGCGCCCCACAACGCCGTCGCCGTCTTGGTCGCCGCGGTGACGACCGCGAGCGCCGCCGCGACACCCAACACCGGGGGGATGTTGCGCGGATCGACGGACAACCCGAAGAACACGAAGAAGATGGCGGCGAACAGGTCCCGGACCGGGTGAAGCAGGCCCCGAGCTGCCTCCTGCGCCGGTCCCGAGAACGCGATCCCCACCAGGAAAGCCCCGACCGCGGCGGAGATGTGCAGACGTTCGGCGGCGCCGGCGACGAGCAACGTCAGGCCCAGGACCCCAAGCAGGAGCGCCTCGTTGCTCGGGGCCAGGACCAGGCGACTGATCGCTTCCCCCCAGCGCCATGCCGCAGTGAGCACCACGGCAGCAGCCAGCAGCGCCACGGCCACCGAAGCACCCATGCCCGCGACGGTGCCTCCCACCACCAGTACACCGACCATCGGCAGGTACGCCGCCATGACGAGGTCCTCGGCCACCAGGAGCGACAGCACCATCGGGCTCTCCCGGTTACCGAGCCACCCCAGGTCGTCGATCACCTTCGCGACGATCCCGGATGAGGAGATGTAGGTGACACCTCCTAGCAGAACGGACCCGACGGGACCCCAACCCAAGATGGAACCAGCGATGAAGCCCGGGACGAAGTTCGCCACGAGATCGACCGCGGCGACCGGCGCGGACGCCCGCATCCCACTGATCAGCTCGTCCGGCGAGTACTCGAGCCCGAGCATGAGCAGGAGGAGCACCACACCGATCTCGGCGCCCACCTGGATGAAGGCTTCCGCGGTGATCGCGGAGTAGACCCCCCCTTCACCGATCGCGAGTCCCACCAACAGGTAGAAGGGGATCGGTGACAGCCCGACGCGCGTGGCCAGACGAGAAACCAGGGCGAGCGCGATCAGGATCGCGCCGAGCTCGAGGAAGATCGTCTCGATCGCCAACGTCAGGGGGCGCGCAGCAGGTCGTTCACCCGACGGATCGCCTCTGGCGGCCCAACGACGACTGCGGTGTCGCCGGGTTGGAGCACCAGCTCCCCCCCAGGGCTGGGGATGTACTGGCCATCACGGAGGACGGTGACGATCGTGACGCCGGTCGTCTTGCGGACGGCCAGCTGCTCGATGCTGCGACCAGCCGCTGGGCTGCCGGGTTCGACCTCGAACCAATCGAGGGCGAGCCCCGGCACGACGTGCTGCAGACGGTCGAGGTCAGCCACCACCTGCGATCCGCCGAGGAGCTCCGCGAGGAGACGCGCCTCGGGACCCTCCACATCGAGCACCTCGGTTGCGGCATCCGGATCGTCGGGGTGGCTGACGAAGATCTGTCGGTGGCCGGTGCGGTGGTGCAGCACCGAGACCCGCTGTCCGCTGGCCGTGGTGAACGAGTAGCGCATACCGACCCCGGGCAGCTGCGTCTCTTCCACGCGCTGAGCCACGCCTGCCTCCTCGCCCGTGACGACATGACCCTATCCACGCCGCCGCGGTGGCAGCCCCAGGGGCGGTGGCGCTGCTCCTCCACGCCAGCCTCCCAACTATGGTGGGCGCATGCTCGAGTTCATCGTCGGGGGCCAAGCGATAACCGCCTTCCTCATCATCGGCGGGGTCGGTCTCGCGCTCCTCCTGCTGTCCCTGGTCCTCGGCGAGGTGTTCGAGGGTCTCCTCGGCGGCTTCGACGTCGACGCCGGCGGGGGGATCTTCTCGGGCCGTGCTCGGTGCGTTCCTCGCGTCGTTCGGCTTCGGTGCCGCCCTCATCATGTACGCGACCGGCGCCGGCGCCGGCGGCGGCGCGCTCGGCGGCCTCGCGAGCGGGTTGGTCGTCGGCGGCCTGGCCCTCGTGATGATGCGGACGCTCATCAACATGCCGACCGACGAGACCGTCTCGACCCGTGGGCTCGAGGGCTCGCAGGGCACCGTGATCACGA